>DAOVZQ010000037.1 GCA_030635025.1 bacterium | reverse complement strand
TCGCCGGCAACATCATCAGCAACAACGTGGCCTTTTACGGTGCCGGCATCTACTGCAATAACGCCAGTCCCACGATCCGCGACAACATCATCCGCGACAACCTCTCGATACAGCTCTACAACAACCATAATACCGGGTATGGCGCCGGCATATTCTGTTTTCTCGGGGCGGCGCCGCTCATCGAACACAACGTTTTCACCGGTAATGAGGCTCTGAACAAAGGTGGCGCTGTCGGTTGCCAGGAGGCGAGCCCAACCATCGATAACAACGAGATGACAGGCAATATCGGCGATCACGGAGCCGGTATCCACTGTGGGGACTCCGCCGCGTTGATCAGCCACAACCTCATCGCTGACAACGTCGGTGGTGGTATCAACATCTGGAACTCCGCGCCGACCGTTCTGGAAAACGAAATCACCGGTAACACCGCGATGATGAGTGGTGGAGGCCTCCGCGTCAGGTACTCCGATCCGCTCGTACGTGACAATATCATCACCGACAACCATACGAACGATCACGGGGGCGGCATCTTCTGCGAGAACTGGGGTGTGCCGATATTCGAGAACAACCTGATCATGGACAACACGGCTGACGGTTTCGGGGGAGGAATTTATTGCGAGGGCGAGTTCACCGCCGTGTTCGCCTACAACACCATTTGCGGCAACTCGGCCTTCGGTGGTGGAGGCGTGGGGATCTGGAACAGCACGGGCATTACACTGACAAACTGTACAATTTACGGGAACACGGCGGAAGGGGGAGGTGGGCTGAGTTGTTCCACATCGGATGTCATAGTCGAAAACTGCATCTTCTGGGCCGATACCGCCCTGTACAGTCCTGAAATCCACGAGCAGATCGGCAGTAACGTGCAAGTCGAATGCTGTGCCGTCGAGGGGGGCTGGCCGGGCGAGACGAACATCGATCAGTATCCCCAATTCTGCTACACGAATCCGGCGGTGGATTTGTTGTGGACCCTGCAAAGCGACTCGCCATGCACGCCCGGTGTGAGTGCGTGCGGCTTGATCGGCGCATGGGACGTCGGCTGCAGCATGACCTCCACTTTGTTGACGAGTTTCGAGGTCCAGCTGGAAAACAGCGGCGTGCGGTTATCGTGGCAACTGGCCGATGAGGGCGATTCCGCAGAGTTCAGGATCAACGCTGACTGCAATGGTGATAACTGGGAGGTCCCGTGCCCAGCGCTGGGCGCCGGCGGCCACGAGGTATTCGATAGCCTCATCGAAATACCGTCCGAGTCGATGGTCACCTACTCCCTGCTGGTGTCCTCCAATGATCATCAATGGCTGCCCCTGGCAACCCGCACCGTAGTCTGGAAGGCGGCGTTTTCGACCAGTATCCTGCGCAGGATACATCCCAACCCAGGCCGTCAATGCGATCCCGGCACCACTGTTTCCTTCGACCTGGATCGAGGACGGAAAGTGACCATTGCGATCTACGACATAGCGGGCCGGCATATCGATACTCTGGCCGACCGGAGCTTCTCGTCGGGGCGTCACGATGTGGTCTGGGACGGACGAGCAGCCAATGGGAGCCGCGCCCCGGCAGGTGTCTACCTGGTTCGGTTGGCCACTTCCGACCAATGGGAGTCACGCAAGATCGTTTTGGCTCGTTGATCAGGATGCCTCAAGCTCAGGGGTGAATGACCGATAAGATCAGGGTACGCCAGCGGGACCGTCCGTCCCCTGTGGACCCGGATCAAAAGGAGTTGGTCATGTCCCACGAGATGAGAGTCATGACGGGAGCTTTGCCCCGGCATCCCCATCACAATCAGATCAAGAAATCCGCACTACAGACCGAGGCGACGGTTCCCGTTGCCGAGGAAGACCCGACGGCCGGTGAAGTCCTGCCGGTCACGAACGATGTCGATGCCGCTTCGGTCGACAACTCGCGCCGTCATGTTCAGCAGAGCCTGCATCAGCTCGACCGGTTGGTCCGACACGCCATCAAGGATGAGATCAAGGAAGCCGGAGATATGGATCACGAGACGGTGACCGCTCTTCGCGAACTCACCAAGACGTTCAAAGCCGATCTGCAGACGATCTTTCACGAGGCGGGACGCGGGAACGATTTCGATCGATCGACCATCCTGTCCGGAATCGGCGACGCCGTCGTGTCGCTGACTGAAAGGTTGAGCACGTTGCGTGGGGCGGATGAGATCCCGGTGGAGCCGCCGGAGGTCGTGCCCGTGCCCGACGAGCCCTCGAAGCCCGACCTGGACGAATTCGTTGAACCGGGTGGTCTGCTCGAGTCATACGCCTGACCTGCTGGGCACGTGATCGAGGCATCGTATTGAAAAGGGCCGACCCGCTGAGGGTCGGCCCTTGAGTTTTGTGCGCGGGTCATCGTCTGGCTACAACAATCCCCGCTTTCTCAACAACGGTTCGATCGCCGGTTCCCGGCCTCGGAAATCCAGATACATCTCCATGAAGTCCGCCGTGCCGTTGCGCTCCAGGATCGCCGTGCGGAATTTATGCGCCGTCGCTTGGTCGAAGAGGCTCGTCTCCGTGAACGCCTCAAAGGCGTCGTTGTCGAGCACGCCGCACCAGATGTACCCGTAGTATCCCGCGGCATACCCGCCGATAATGTGTCCGAAGTAGCTGGACCGATACCGCGACACGATCTCGGGGATGAGGCCTATCGAGTTGAAGTACTCGGTCTCGAACGCCACCACGTCGAGGTCGGTCGCCTCGGTCAGCGTGTGGTACTTCATGTCGAGCAGACTCGCGGCCAGGTACTCGACCGTGGCGAACCCCTGGTTGAAGTGATCGCTGTTGGTGATCTTCTCGATCAGCGCGTCGGGGATCGCTTCGCCGGTCTGGTAGTGCTTGGCGTAGTGCCTCATGACCGTGGGGTCGACGGCCCAGTGTTCCATAATCTGACTGGGCAGCTCCGAGAAGTCGGCTGACCGGAAAGTGGTCCTGAAGGTCACGTTCGAACACATGACGTCCAGCGCATGACCGAATTCGTGGAAGAGGGTCTCCACCTCGTCGAGGCTGAGCAGGGCCGGGGCGTCGCCCGACGGCCGCGTGAAGTTGCACACCAGATTGATGATGGGATCGACCTCTTCGCCGTTCGCCCGATTCTGACCCCTGAAGCCGCCGCACCAGGCACCGCCGCGCTTACTCTCGCGGGGATGGAAGTCCATGTACATGACGGCGCAATGGGAACCGTCGGCTTCCTTGATCTCGAAGACCTGGGCCTCGGGATGCGGCTTGGGCATGTCGGCCAGGGGCTCAAAGGTCAGACCGTAAAGTTGGTTGGCCACCCAGAAGGCGCCGTCACGAACCTGATCGAGCTGGAAATACGGGCGCAGTTCGGTGTCGTCGAGTTCGTACTTTTCCTTGCGCACCTTCTCGGCGTAGTGCCACCAGTCAGAGGCTTCGAGGGCGAAGCCGCCGCCTTCGCGGTCGATGATCTTCTGCATCTCGACCACTTCGCTCTCGGCGACCGGTATCGCGGCGGCCCACAGACGATCGAGCAGGCCGTAGACACGTTCCGGCGTTTTGGCCATGCGGTTTTCGAGGACGTAGTCGGCGTAGGTGCCGTAGCCCAGCAGCTTGGCGCGCTCCACGCGCAGCTCGATGATGCCGGCCATGATACCGGTGTTGTCCTGCTCGTTGCCGTTGTTGCCGCGCATGGTGTAGGCGGTGAAGAGTTGCCGCCGCAGGTCGCGGTTCTCGGCGTAGGTGAGGAAGGGCAGCATGCTCGGCTTGTGGGTCGTGAATACCCATTTGCCGGCCATGTCGGCCGCCTCGGCCGCAACGACGGCCGGCTCGATCGATGATTGGGGAAGTCCGGCCAGGTCGGCCTCGTTGTCGATTACCAGCTTGAAGCCGTTGGTCTCCGCCAGCAGGTTGTCGCCGAAGGAAACGCGCAGCTTCGACAGGTCCTGGTTGATCTCCTTGAGGCGGGTCTGGTCCTCGTCGTTGAGCAGGGCGCCGCTGCGTACATACCGCTTGTACATGTTCTCCAGCAGATAGGACTGCTCGGCATCCAGGCCAAGCGTCTCCCGCGCATCGTAGATCGTCTTCACCCGTTCGAAGATCCGCTTGTCGAGGCTCAACTCGTCCCGGTGAGCCGACAGCAGGGGCGCCATCCGTTGTCGGATCGCCTGGAGATCCTCATTCGTGTTGGAGCCGGTCAGCCCGAAAAAGACCGCCGACACTTCGCCGAGCAACTCACCGGCGCGATCCAGTTCGGCGATCGTGTTTTCAAAGGTGGGCGCCTCGGAATTTTCGATGATGGCAAGATGCTCGGCCTTCTCCCGCGTCATGGCTTCCGCGAAGGCGGGTTCGAAGTGCTCCGGCATGATCCGGTCGAAGGGATGGACGTTGAACTTCGTGCCGTACGACTCGAAGAAGGGGTTGTCGCCGGCGCTTTGATCGGAGACCTGGCCCGTACAGGCGGTGAGCATGAGCAGTCCTCCTAGGGCCAGCAGGCCTATCCTTTTCATGGGTCGATCCCTTCCGTCTTTGTTGGAGCGTGTGTTCTGTGGGTGGGCGGCCGCGTTTCGTGACCGTAGTGATTGTAGGGTGTTCGACGGCTCTCGACAATAGACCGTCTCGATAATACAGAAGAGCCTCCGAGGAGGCTCTTCCGTTCAATTCTCGTTAAGCAAAGGCCCTGGCAGTGATTCGCAGATCAGGGGCATGTGTGGTTATAGTGTTGAATCAGCAGAACGACGTCGGTCAGGTTTATCTGACCGTCGCTGTCCAGATCGGCAGCGGTGTTGTATGAGCCGTACAGGCTTTGCGCCATGATGACTAGATCGGTCACATTGACGACCAGGTCGGGGTGAACATCGGGGCTGACCAGTCGCATGTTCGGCACATGTCCGGATATGGCGTCGCCATTTATTCTGACCGTTTGATCACCGAACGCCGTACCGCCTGCGAATAGGGTGCGGAAGTACGTATGACCTTGAGGATCAGTACTCTCCTCGGCAACGGAACCTCCCGGACACAAATAGAGGTGCGGGCCGTCCAGCCAGATATCCTCGAACGGAAAGTAAGCCACCGGGGTGCCGTTTCCGTCGCGTACCCATACGTCGATCGTGGCATCGACGGGATCACCGCCTCCCACGGGCCAGGCGGCGTCGAGCGGTATTCCGTCACCGGCCGGACAGATGAGGATCGTCACGTCCTGGTCCGTACGACAGGACCAGTCGGACATGCCGAGGTCGGGGATGCCGGCGGTGGCTGTACACGTCAAGGCGGCTAGAATGGCGAGAGTACAGAGGTGGCGTCTCATGGCGTTACCTCCCGGTTGCTGGAGCCGTAAAGCGCCTTGAGTTCTCCCCAGGTATAGGGTTCGTTCGCAATTACGTCGCAGTCACCGTTTGCTATGGCAACGGGCGAGATCCATCCACCGCTCGAAGGATGCATGGGGATGAGGATGCGAGGATCAGCGCCGTCGGCATAGCAGGCGTCTTGTATGTCGATGTTGTCGAGTCGGAAGTACAAAGGTATCTGGGGGGAGGTGTCCAAGCTCATGAACTGCAATGTCATCAACACGATGACATCCGAGGCGGGAATGGGCTCCATAAAGCCGATTATGTAATCGGGATCGGCCGCGATATTTCGATTCGAGGTCGGGAAACCATCAGACAGTCTAATGAGTGTAGGCGAGATGGGAATGTCGATCGAACAGGCCCATCCGCTTATACCGTTCGGACTGGATGGATGGGTCAAGCAGAGGTACATGGTTGCTACAGAGCCGTATGGAAACGTGCCGCACCATTCGGTGGCATCGGCGTCGAAGTAGAGGCCGATCCCGTCGGGATCAGGGTCGACCTGGGCCGAGATGCTGCCGGCCAGCATCAACACCAGGATGGATAAGATCATGTGTCGCATACGTGTCCCCCTCGTACGATAGGTGAGTCCGATATCAAGATGCGGGTAACGAACTCTAACACACATTGAATTTTTCAATGACGCAAATCATCATGCCAATTTTTGTAAAGACACAGTTCTATGTTATGTCCTTGTAAGAATTCCGTATGATTAACGGCAGTATTCGTCGGCACCATACAGCCAATCACGTGATTGGAGATGATTCCATGCGCGCTATTCTCAGCCGGTTTGCGCTTCTGACCCTGCTGGTGACAAGTACGGTCTTCGCGGAGACGACGTCTGCACCCATCCGGGCGATTGTGGATGCAGGGGAGCAGCCGGACAACGTGACGATCCTGGACCGACGCGGCGATTGGTGGCTGGTGGAAGGAACAGCGGAGCAGATATCCATTTGGCCCAACGCCAGGCTCGTTGCTCCGGTGCCGACCCGGCCCGCGTCGTCGCGCCGATCCTGGACGGTCGTTAAGCAGGTGGATCCCCTGATTCAAAGTCTGGTCGATCAGGTCCAGTGGACGGATCTGATCGCCGGCGTGAACGACATCGTGGACTTGGGCGTACGGTACTCGTACAACGATCACATCAACGCTGTTGCCGATAGTCTGGTCGCCCGCTTCGATGCTATCGGTCTGCAAGCCGAGAAACATCCGTTCATGATGATGACCGACGAAAGATACAATCTGATCGCCACACAGACGGGGGTCGAGTATCCCGATTCGATATTCGTCGTCTGCGCCCATTACGACGCCACCAGCGAAACCCCCGACGTCAACACGCCCGGCGCCGATGACAACGCGTCCGGCACTGTCGGCGTGTTGACCTGCGCCCGGCTTCTCATGTCCCTGGAAAGCGCCTACACCATCCAGTACGTACTCTTCGCCGGCGAGGAGCAGATCATGGTCGGCAGCGAGGCCTGGGCGTCCGAGATGGCCGCCGCGAACGTGAACATCGTCGGCGCCATGAACCTCGACATGATCGGCTGGTGCGGACGCGATGCGCCTTTCGATCTCGAGATCGAAACCAACGGGAATTCCCGGTGGATGGCCGACGCCATCACCAACGCGGCGGATCTTTATACCACCATGCCCTACATCCTGCACGAGGACGACTCGGCCTGGTGGGGCGACTTCTACAGCTTCTGGCAAAACGACTACGCCGCGGTCAATCATGAGGAGGCCTGGGACTGGAGCGATCCCGACTTCAATACCAACTATCACACGACCCGCGACTTGCCATACCGGTTGAACGAGGACTTCATGACCGGCAGCGTGAAGATCGCCGTGGCCGGTCTGGCGACTTTGGCACGCGTCAGCGAAGTGACCGCCGTGGAAGATGACGCGATGCCGATGCGCGCGTTGAGGCTGACCGCGGCTCCGAATCCGTTCAACGGCAGGACATCCCTATATCTCGAACTGGTCGGAGGCACCGGGCCGCATGAGGTCGAAATATTCGATATGACCGGGCGTCGAGTCGGGCGGGAAACCGTCGATCTCCATGAAGGCCGGGGCTCGACCGACTGGTCCGCCATCGGCCCGGCCGGCGAACCCTTAGCGTCGGGCGTATACCTGGCGCGGCTGGCGGGACGGGCCGACCATGGGTCTTGTCGGCTTGTCCATGTGAAATAGGGGAGTTCCCACGGAACGACCGTCGCCGCTCGTATGACGATCAGTCGTCGATGAGCGACTCGTGCGTACGGAGCCTCTCCAGCCCGTGATAAAGCTTCGATTTGACGATGCCCTCGGACACGTCCAGGACTTCTGCGATTTCGGCTCGACTCAACGATTCGCCATAGCGCAACATCAGGGCCTCGCGTTGGTCCTCGGGCATGTCATCGACCAGTTTTTGCAGATGGTCGAGCCGCTCGCCTTCGACCAATCGAGTCAAAAAGCCCGTCATCTGGTCTTGGAGTTGTGAGGCTGCGGGGAGGGACTTGTCGTCGCGCCGTCTTGACGAGGTGCGCAATACGTCCAGACAACGATTGCGACAGATTTTGTAGATCCAGGCCTTGAAGTTGTCGGGGACGGTCTCGTTTTGCAGCACTTTGACGAAGACGTCCTGGACAATGTCCTCGGCGACATCGGGCGCGCCGACGTAGCGGTAGCAGAAGTTGATCAACTTCGCCCGGTACATCACGTCCAGAATACGTCCCGCTTCCGGTCGGCCCGCTCTCATGTTGTCGATCAGGGAGGGGGTCAGGTCTTCGGGCAGCCCGCCGCTTGCTTCTGATTCGTTCGTCATGACTCTGCCTCTTTCGTCAACTCCTACCATTATGACGTCTCAGACATGGTTGTGGCACGCAGGAAATTGAGCTGGGCCGCGAATAGCCATCAACCGGTTGAATGTATGCATTCGTTTGCGTTAAGATCATTATGAAACGCCACCGCCTCCCTCATTCGCAAAGGAGCCGGACGTAGACTGCAAGGTGACACGCGAAGAGCTGTGGAGCTGGGTTGATCGCAGCGCCCCGGAGTTGGAGGAGCACCTGGCCGAGTGCCCCGAGTGCCGTGCCCTGTCTCTGGAGATCCGTCGGAGAATTCGCTTCATCGCTTTGAGCAATGCGCCGGCCGGTACCTTGCCAACCGAGATCGGCGCCTATACCGTCAAGCGCCTACTGGGAGAGGGAGGGCAGGCTCTGGTTTACGAAGCCGAGCAGGCATCGCCCCGCCGGTCGGTCGCGCTCAAGGTCCTCAAGGGCTTTTCCCATTCCGACGAAACGTTGACACGCTGCTTCCGGCGCGAGAGCCAGGCCTTGGCTCAGCTGCAACATCCCGCCATCGCCACCATCTACGAGGCCGGCGTGACCGATGTGGGCGTACACTACTTCGCCATGGAACTTGTGGAGGGAGAGTCGCTCAATATCCACCTCCAGAAGCGAGACCTTTCCCTGCGTCGCCGACTGGAACTGTTTCGGGAGATCTGTCTCGCGGTCGCCCATGCTCACGATTCCGGTGTGATCCATCGCGATCTGAAGCCCTCGAACATCATGATCCAGAACGATGGGTCGCCCAAGGTCCTCGATTTCGGTCTGTCCAGGATTCTGCGCGGGGACCACGCGCCGACCGTTACCGCGACCAGGCAGCGAAGGACCGAGGGCACGCCACGGTACATGAGCCCCGAGCAGGCCGGCGCGCGGGCCGGCGACATCGACGAACGCACCGACGTTTATTCGCTGGGCGTCATCCTTTATGAGATGCTCACCGGACAACCACCGTTGGACGTCAACAATCTGTCTGTGGGAACCTTGAAACGGATTCGTGACGATGTGCCGTGTCCGCCGAGCGCGTCCGTCCCGGTCATCGACCGCAACCTCGACACGATCGTCCTCAAGACACTTCAGAAACGGCCCGCCGGTCGCTATGGGTCCGTGGTCGAGCTGGTTCGCGATGTCGATGCGTATCTGGCCTCGGAGCCGATCCGTGGTCGGCTTCCCAATCCGATCGTTCGGTTGTATCGGAGATCGCGCCGCGTGGGACCGGCTCTGGTCCTGGCTGTAATCGTACTCGGCGCGGTGTTGGTGTGGCAGTCGGGCGATAGATCTTCGTACACGGACAGGGATCGGTTGGGACTCCTGCAGATTCGCTACCGCCTTTTCGCCGAAGACGTCGATGAGACCACTCTCGTGCAGGCTGATGAAGCGCCGGGTCGGTGGCCCGGGCTTAACGGGTCCGTGTTGGCGGCCGCTCATGCGCATAGCCGAATCCATCAGCCGCATATGGGCATCTTTCTGCTGAGAGAGGCCCTCAACCGCGATTCCGGCAATTGGCCCGCCCGTCTGCTCCTCCAAGAACTCGAAGCGTTGCAGATGCCGGCCGATCACCCGTCTCCCCGACCGCTGGAAGACGTTCCGGGTTGGCGGGACACGGCCGAGTATTGGCATCTGGCATCGATGGCCACGCTGGATGTCGAGCGCGCCTACGAACGGGCCACAGTCGCCGTGGCCAGGGATTCGACTTACCTGCCGGCCGTGGCGGGCATGGTCTTCCTGACGCAGGCGGCCGGGCGTCTTTACGAGGCCATGTCATGGGGGGAACGCCTCTGCGGTCTCATGCCCAAGTGGTCCATGTGGATGCTCGGACTGGGTGAAATGCTCTTCGAGGCCGGGATGTATGAGGATGCGTTGAATTTCTTCGACGCCCTGAGCGAGGAGGATCCCGAAAATTCCAGCGTCTACCTGATGCGGGCAAGAACCTATCGCCGCCTGAAGCTGTACGAGAATTCACGCGCCGATTATACGAAGGCCATCGCTTTGCGTGGAGAGGATATGCATGGAGCGGCCTGGCTCTTCTATCACCGGGGTGCGGTGAACTGGATGACCGGGCATGGCGAGGAAGCCGCAGAAGATTATCGCCACGCAGAACTGCTTTTGGCCAACGTGACATACGCCAACCTGCGCCTGGCGCTGGTCCTGCGCGATCTGGGTCGGCATGAGGAAGCCGTGGCGGTTGTTCGGGATCTTCGGGACAGGATCAAGGAAAACCCCTGGCTGGAAGCAATCGCGGCCTGCCTGGCCGGCGAGATGTCCACGGACGCCCTGCTCGATCTGGCGTCGGATCCAAAGCAACTCTGTGAAGCCTATTACTACGCGGGGGAACAGTTGCTCGCCGAGGCGCGCGAAGACGAAGCCATGCACCTGTTCCGTAAGTGTATGGAGACGAGTATGGACGCCG
>DAOVZQ010000082.1 GCA_030635025.1 bacterium | reverse complement strand
TAACGAACGAAAGAACGACCAACCCGACGAGTACCTGGGCGGTCAAGGTCGACATGTGCGTGAAGAAACGGAGCATCATGATGTCGGCGACCTTGTTGTACGGAGACTCCAGAAAGAGGCTGATATCCCGAGGATCCATCTGGATGAACACCGCATAAACGAAGTAGCCGGCCAACAGATACTTGATGCTCCTTAGAGGCCGGTCGAGCCAGACCGGCAGCTTAATGCGTCGGCGAAAGATCCTGTACGAGGCGCGGGCCACATACTCGGACAGCGTTCCCACGGGACAGAACCACGAACAAAAAGCCTTCTTGAGCAGAACGGCCGACAAACAGATCAACCCGAAGAGCACCAGACCCGCAGGGTGGATCATGGAGAATTCGCCGCTGGCGAACCAGTGCTTGAGACTGATCATGGCCGAGATGGGCAGGAATCCTTCGACACCGGGCGGTCTCACGCCACCCGCCTCCAGTCGTTCCAGCCGCGACACCCAATCTGCGAACTGCACCCCGATCATGACTATGACCGCAAGGGCGACAAACTGGACCGCCTGGCGAACGCGCAACGGATGGCGCTGCCTGGACCGGAAAACGAGGGCCTTGCGCTTGGCGCGGGCCAGTCGCTCGGACGGATCAGATTTGCGGAAATTCATCGGACCCCTCTACGCGCAATTCGATATCCACGGATCCGTCGGCCATCTCCTGGACCGTGCGGTCGTCGAGCATGGACAGGATGCGGGTACGCAGTTTCAGCCAGGCCGGGTGGAGGGCGCAGGGATTCTCGTCGTCGCAGCGGGGCAGCCCCATCAGGCAGCCTTCGCCCCATTCCCGCCCTTCGGTCGGCGCGACGACCTCCCGCAGACGAATCTCCGCGGCCGGGCGCGACAGGGTATAGCCGCCCCCCGGTCCGCGGCGGCTCGTCACGAGTCCGGCCCGGACCAGGCGATTGAGAATTTTGGCCACCATGGGCAGCGAAATGTCGAGACGGACGGCCAAATCCGAATTGGGCACCAGGCCCTCGGCTCGAGCCAGCACGGTGACGGCGTGTAGCGCGTATCGTGTCTCCGTCTTGAACATCCCGTCCCCGATCGAGAGCGTGGATCACATTATTCCGGGTAATTCTATACTGATTGATAATCTTTTGCGGGCCATGCGTCAAGGGGAGACAAGGAGTGTCTTGTTCATCGCAGGATATCAGTTATTATGGAGCGATGTAGTAGGATCTTCGAATGCATCCCGGCCGCCTGCGACCGCCGGCGATCGTTTCCACAAAATGGACGGTGAATGTGAACGGATTTCTTAGTCTTCCGCCTATCAAGGCCCTGGCTTCTCTGAAGTTCAGTGTCGTGTTGCTGGTGATCTTTGCTGTGGCCATCGCCAAGGCGACCTTTCTCGAATCCCAGTGGGGCGCCGTCGGCGCCCGCGACATGGTGTACAACGCCCGCTGGTTCGAGATCGTGCTGGTCCTGATGATCATCAACCTGATACTCGTACTCTTCGCTCGCGCCCCTTACAAGCCGCGCCAATACGGCGCCGTCATCGTCCACATATCCGTCATCTGGATTCTGGTCGCCGCCGGTGTAACGCGTTATATGGGCTATGAAGGGATCATGCCCATCCGCGAGGGTGCGTCGACCGATTACATGTTCTCTCGTGAACCCCACGTGCAATTGGAAGTGGACGGCGAGAACGCGACGTCCCCGGTCCGCCTCTACCGGCCCGGCAAGCTCGGCCTGCACCGCGATCTCGCACCCGGCGGCGACAAGTACCGTGTGGCGATCGAAGAATACTGGCCGCGTTTCGCCGAGAGCCTCCAGGCTTCGGACGAGGGCCCGGCGGCCCTGCGCCTGACACTGAACGGCGAGTCGGGTGTCGAGGAGGTCTTCCTGCTCGAGAACGAGCGGCGTGTCTTCGGCGGCCAGGTGATGCGCTACGAGAACGAACCGTTGCCCGACTCGGCCGGCGTCTCCCCTTGGGGTCGCCTGCGCATGCGCAGCGGCGCCGAATCGATGACCTTCGACATACCCGACGAGATGCCGGGAACCTTCGAACAGTCGGACTGGCGCTTCACGGTCACCGAATTCCAGGCCGCCTTCAAGGTCGGCGGCGAAACCGATTATACTGGGGACCTGAGCAATCCCATGATCCGCGTGAACATCACTGCACCGGACGGGCGGCAGGGCGAGAAGATCCTCTTCGCCTTCCACCCCGAATTCTCCATGGACCACAGCGGCGCCGCGGAAGCCTTCCCGGATCTTGACATACTCTACCAGTTCGAACGCGGCGTGATCTTCGGCCGCGACGACGACGGCGCCCTGGTCGCCCGTGCGACCCAGCCCTTGGCGTCCATGAGCATGGATGACGACACCGAGTCCGGCTCCATCGCAGCCGGCCAGTCCTTTGCCGTCGACTCCGCGACCATCTACCGCAGTGCGGACGGCGGACCGGCCTTCATGGTGCGGGAGGAATTGGCGCACGTTCAGGCCCTGCCGGCGATGACCAACAACGAGCGAGCGCCCTCGGCTGCCCGCATCTCGGTGACCGATTCAGACGGCGCCCGCGCCGAGACCATCGTCATCAAGGGTGACGAGCGCGGCGAAACGATCCGGATCGGCGATCAGACGGCCGTCGTGAGGCTGGGATCGATCGTCATCGACCTGCCCTACGAAATTCACCTGGACGACTTCCTGCTGCTCAACTATCCGGGCAGTCGCAACCCCGCCAGCTACGAGAGCCACGTCCGGGTCTACGACTCCGAACTGGGCGTCGACGGCGAGGCGGTGCGCATCTACATGAATCATCCCTTCTCGCACCGCGGCAACCAGCACTTCCAGTCGTCCTACGACCCGGATGAGTTGGGAACGGTGCTATCGGTGAACTACGACCCCGGCAAGATCCCCACCTACCTGGGTTACGGACTTCTGACCCTGGGCTTCCTACTGATCCTGTTGCGCGACCTCATATGGCCCTCCCGCAAGGGTGAGGCAGAAGGGAGGACGTCATGAGCCGTCTCTCGACGACCCTTTTCACGATTCTCCTGATGAGCCTGCTTCTGGTCGCCGCGGCGGCGGCCCAGGACAGCAACATGCCCCAGGCCCCGCGTTTCAACTATCTGGAGGACTCCAACCGCGACCTGGTCCGCGACCTCGCCCTGCAGGATTTCCGGGGACGCATGAAGCCCCTGGATACCCATGCGCGCGAGATCGTCATGAAGATCGCCAAGCGCGAGGCCTTCGAAGGCTGGGAACCGCTGGATCTCTACCTGAGTTGGCAGGCCCATTCCACGTTCTGGTACGACTACAATGTGATCTACGTGAAGCACCCCGGCGTCAAGGCGATGCTCGGCATCCCCGAGGACCAGGGCGAGGCCCACTTCGGCTCGCCGGGCAAGGCCGTATGGGTGAGCGCGGCCAGTCTCATCAAAGACAACCAGTACGTGCTGGGGGACGCCATCCGCGAGGCCCTGCGTACGCCGGACGCCAAGCGCACCAAGGTTCAGCGCAAGCTGCTGAAGTTTGACGAGCGCTTCAACATCTTCTGGAACGTGATCAACGGGGGCGGCCTCAAGATCTTCCCGATCCATGAAGACCAGAACGACAGATGGGTCGATGTCAACGAGATCCACGAAATGGATCTCGCGCCCGAGGTCACCGCGATGGCCGACGCCCTGATGCTGGGTCTGCGCGACATGGACAACGGCCGCATCCGGCTGGCCCTGGAGAGCGTGAAACGTCTGCAGGCGGAACAAGGAGCCGACGTGCTGCCCTCCGCGGGTTCGGTCAAGGCCGAACTCTGGCTCAACGCCAATCATCCCTTCCGCAACGTCACGCTGCCGTACCTGATCGCCTTCCTGGTGCTGATCGTCGCCTTCTTCTGGAGTCTGGGCCGTCGGGACGGAGCGCCGTATCCCTGGCGTCATCCCTTCTATGCCCTGGGCATGCTGGTCTACTGGGTCGCGACGATCTACCTCCTGTATGCCTTCGTCTTGCGCTGGATCGCCTCGGCACGGGCTCCTCTGAGCAACGGCTACGAGTCGTTGATCTTCATCGCCCTGTCCACGGCCATCGCCGGCGTGATCTTCGAGTTTCGCGATCGACGCGGCTCGGCGGCGGCCGTCTCGGCCCTGCTGACGACGTTGATCCTGTCGGTGGCCATGCTCTCCACCTTCGATCCGGCCATCGGACCGTTGGTGCCGGTGTTGGCGTCCTACTGGCTCAACATCCACGTCACCATCATCACGGGCAGCTACGGCTTCCTGGGACTCGGGTCGCTGCTGGGCGGACTGACCCTGATCCTCTACCTGTTCAAGAGCCCGAAGCGTCAGTCTTTCCGCGACGCCATCGTCAAGTTGGACCGACTCTCGTTCAAGGTTCTGGTGACCGGGCTGGGCCTGCTGAGCATCGGCACCTTCCTGGGCGGCGTCTGGGCCAACGAATCCTGGGGCCGGTACTGGGGCTGGGATCCCAAAGAGACCTGGAGCCTGGTGACCATCCTGGTCTACGCGATCGCGATCCACTTCCGTTGGATCCCGAGTCTGAACCGTCCGCTGGTATTGGCTACCAGTGGATTCGCGGGCATCGCTTCGGTGGTCATGACCTATTTCGGGGTCAATTACTTCCTGAGCGGACTGCACAGTTATGCCCAGGGCGACGCCGGCACGGTGCCGACCTGGGTGTATACCTTCTCGGCGGGCATGCTGGTGCTGATCGCAGCCGCCTGGTTGACCGATCGGGTACGAAGCTGGGAGCCCGACCAGGGCTAACCCACATCTCCTTGCACCACAAGGGCCTCCCGTATTTTGCGGGAGGCCCTTCTTCTTTCAAAGACCCGGAAAAACCGATTTCAGAAACCCCGGTAGGTGTGTTAGGGTCGGCGGACTGAATTGGAAGAGTATCAAGACCCTGTCACTCTCCCACCGACAACCGGGCGCCATCGCGCTCGGCAGCGCAAGCCAAAGGAGGCGCGATGGAAGGGACCAAGAGATTGCTCCTGTTCGCAGGTCTTATCTGCCTGCTCGGGACCGGAGCCGCATTTGGAGGCGGCTTCAACATCTACGAGGCTGGAGCCAGGGCCACGGCCCTCGGCGGCGCCTTTACCGCCACGGCCGACGACGCTTCGGCCATCTTCTACAATCCGGCCGGTCTGGCATTTCTGGAAGGTACGGGTCTGGACCTGAACCTCATGCCGATCATCCCGTCCGCCGAATTCACCGGCGCCACACCACCCGACGGCGGCGATCATGCCACAGGCAAGACCGTCGACCAGTCCTTCCCCATTCCCGGCATCTACTTCTACAAGAACACCGGCGAGCTGACCTACGGCCTCGGCCTGTACGCACCCTTCGGTCTGGGTGTGGAATGGACCGATCCCGACTCCTGGATCGGTCGTCAGGTGAGCTACGACGTGGATCTGGCCACCGTCTACATCACGCCCGCGATCGCCTGGAAGGTGACCGAGGACGTGTCGCTGAGCTTTGGTGTGGACATCGCACACACCACGCTCGAGCTGAACCGACGCATGTTCTCGTCCGCCCTGGGCAACGTCATCGAATTCGATGCGGTCGATGTGATGATCGAGGGTACGAGCGACTTCAACTTCACACCGTCGGCCGGCGCCATGATCAAGGCCAGCGACAAGCTGACCTTCGGTCTGATGTACCATCACCAGAAGACGATGCAGGTCGAGGACGGCACGCTGGAGCTGACCAACATCGCTCCTGCCGCTTTCGCAGGGAATGTGGACGCCCTGATCACCGGACTGGGCGGCGACACGCACAGCGGCAGCACCGAACTGAAGCTGCCCCACATGCTCAGCCTCGGAGCGGCCTACCAGCTGACCGAGAAGGCCCGCGTGGAATTCGACGCGGTGCACTTCGGCTGGAGCCACTTTGACGAGTTGTCCCTGGACTTCGGCAACGAGATGCTCAACAGCACCATCCCCGAAGCCTACGAGGACGTCTGGCAGCTGCGCTTCGGAGCCGAGTACACGGTCAACGACAAGATGTCCGTTATGGGCGGCTACGTGCGCGACAAGTCGCCGCAGCCTGTCGAGTCGATGAGTCCGCTGCTGCCCGACGCCAGCCGCGACGACTTCAGCTTCGGCATCCAGTACCAGCTGAGCGACAAGCTGATCCTGACCGCCACCTACATGGGCGTGAACTTCGAAGAGCGCACCAACGTGGGAGCGGACGGTCGTCAGATCGTCTTCGCCGAAGAAGAAGAAGAGCACGGAACGGGTCCCTATCCCAATCCGGCCGGAACCTATGACTCCTACGCCGACATCTTCGGCGTGGGCATCAGCTACCGCTTCTAGAAAGGAGGACTGCCATGACCAAGCACAAAAGGATTCTGATCGGTGTGGCCCTGACGGCCCTCCTGGCTGCGGGTTGCAGTCTGGATACGCCGGCCCCGGTGACACTCGACTACACCCTCACGGGCGCCGAGTACTTCCAAAGCTACGTCGCCATCGGCAACAGCCTGACCGCAGGCTACATGGACGGTGGTCTGCTGGGCTACGATCCGTCCAAGTCGGGCGCCGCCTACGCCCAGGTCAACAGCTATCCGCAGCTGCTGGCCTCGACCATGGGCTACGCGGCCGGTACGTTCTACCAGCCGTACATCGCCTTCCCGGGCATCGGTGGACTCGATCCGGATGATCCCACCTCGGTCCTGGGCGTGCTGCGTTTCGACGGCGCCGGCCTCAGCCGGACCGGGGCTACACCGGCGGTGGCTGTCCCAGCCCTCGCGGTGGCGGCCCTGTACCCACTTCCCTACAACAATCTGGGTGTTCCCGGCGCGACCACTCTGGACGTGACCACCGCCCTGGACTCGTCATCCAGCCAGTCCCCAGGCAACACCTTCTTCGATCTGATCCTGCGTAATCCCACCTTTGGGAACGTAAGCATGATCAACCAGGCCATCGCCATGGGCCCGAAGCTGATCACCTGCTGGATCGGTAACAACGACATCCTCGGCGGCGCCACCAGCGGCTCACCGGCTCTGGGCGTCAACATCACGCCGACGTCGATGTTCACGACCATGTACGAGGACATCCTGGACCAGCTGATCGAGGGCATCGAGACCCGTCACGGGCACACGCCCATGATCGTTGTCGGCAATGTCCCCTCCATCGCGAACGCGCCTTACTTCGTACCCAAGCTGCTCTTCAACATGCTCGCCGGCGGGGCCATCCCCACCGAGGAAGACGCGGTCTACGTGCGTTTCCCGGCTCTGAGCTATCTCGGGGACGGAGGCGCCATGCCGTTGCCCGCCGAGTACACGCTCGATGCCGATGAGGTGGCCGTGGTCAATACGGCCGTGACCGAGCTCAACGGCGTCATCGCCGACGAGGCTGCGGCCCGCGACAACGTCTACCTTTACGACGCCAACGCCGTAATGGCGGGGCTCGACCCCAACAGCGAGAGCGCCCACTTCCTGGCGCTGGTCGGCGCCGGCATGCCCTGGGAGACGGCCGCGGCCACGACCTACTTCTCGTTGGACGGCATTCACCCCAACAACCGCGGCTACGCCCTGGTGGCCAACGGCATGATCGACGTGATCAACGGCGCGTTGGGCACGGAGCTGCCGCAGATCCCCATCGCGGCGATCACCTGGGATCCGACCTACGGGATGCTGGACGACACCAAGACCTACACGGGTCTGGTCTCGCCGGAGGCGGCCAGCGCCATGGACGCCATCTTCCGTTAAGACGGTCCTGAGAGACACGGCAAGGGCGGGAGCTTCGGCTCCCGCCCTTTTTCATGTGAATTCCCACGTGCCAATGCCGATATTCTCATGTAGGTTTCCAGCGAGAACACTCCGACCTTTCCGGGAGGCCCCTTTTGCGTCAAGGATTCCGCTCGCCATTGGGCGGCTTCGGCCCGCCGCTTATGCCGACCATCAAGGTGCTGCTTGCGGCCAACATCTCCGTTTTCGTTCTGCAGTCCATGCTCGGACACTCCGCGGCCCGTTTCTGGTTCGACACCTTCTTCGGGCTGGTGCCCAGCAAGGCCGTCATGGGCCTTCACGTGTGGCAGTTCGGCACCTACATGTTCCTGCATCTGGATTTTTGGCACTTGTTCTGGAATATGTTCATCCTCTGGATGTTCGGCTCCGAACTCGCCTCACTCTGGGGACGCCGGGGATTTCTGCAGTACTACTTCATCTCGGGGGCCGGCGCCGGACTGGTCTATTTCCTGCTGATGCCCCTGATCGAACCTGCTTCGGCATACATCCCACTGATCGGCGCCTCGGGCGCCTGCTTCGGCCTGCTGATGGCCTACGGCCTGCTTTTCCCCGAGCGCAAGGTCATGCTCTGGTTCCTGATCCCCGTGAAGGTCAAGTGGTTCGTGCTGGGCATCGGACTCTTCGAACTGATGTCCATGTGGCGGGCGGACAGCGTGGGGCACCTGGCCCACCTCGGTGGCCTGCTCTTCGGCTATATATATCTGCGCGGCGGCAAGAAATGGGTCGACGGCCTGCTCCGCAACCGTCGCAAGCGCAAGGCCGGCTCCCGTTTTCGCGTGGTCGACGAGAACAAGCCCGGCAACGGGCGGTCGAACGGGCGCGAAGACGTGGATCGAATCCTCGAGAAGATCTCCCGCGAAGGGCTAGGCAGTCTGACGCCGGAGGAACAGGATATCCTGCGACGCGCCAGCCGGAAATGAACCATGTGTGATCTTTCGATCATCATCGTCAGCTGGAACACGCGCGAGTTGCTGCGCG
>DAOVZQ010000398.1 GCA_030635025.1 bacterium | reverse complement strand
GTGGACGGGGGCGGGGTCTGATTCGAACGGTGATTCATTAGGGTTGGCGAGTCATGGGCGGGACCGTATTATCATCGACGATATGACCCACTCGGATGTTCGGTTCGTCTCTAGGTCGAAATGAAAGGGACAAGGATGCGCGCGATCATCTCGGCCTCCATCCTGCTCGCCCTCTGTGTGCTCACCGCCTGCGATCATCAGTCCCGAAGACCCGTCGATTCGCGCTGGACCGCTGAGGCGCGCGGCCTGCCGGTGGTGACCGTTTCCGAATTCATGCGCCTGTCGGCCATGGAAAAAGAGAGACGGCGCGCCACGGCTGATCAGGGGCTGAAGACCTTGCGTCTCTGGAGTCACAAGAATTACGCCGGCGCCGAACTCGATTTCGAGATGGACACCTCGCCGAGAGATCTGCTCACCATCACGCGATACAAGAAGGACGGTGTCGAATTCGATGAGACGGTGCGTACGTGCCGCCGAGCCGTCGAGATCGATCCCAGCTATACACGCGTGTGGTACGAACTGGGGCGGATCGGTATTGAGACGGGAGACTGGTCGCAGGCCATGTCCGATCTCGATACGGCGTGGGAGGCTCTGCCCCGGGATGCGCGCACCAGAGCCGATCCCTATCTGATTCAACACATCATCCTGGCCGGCGCCTGGCTACGCCACGACATGGGTCTATGGGAGGACGGACTGGCCTGGCTGGACCGTCATCAAGGCGCCTGGGGCGTAGATGAAAGCCAGGAGGCGATGTTGGCGAAAGGCCTGTTGCAGGCCGGTGCGGGACAATTCACGGAGGCCTACATAACCTCCCTGCGCCTACCGCCGTTCCGGGTCCGATATGTCGGGGCCTACGCCACGGGGCAATCCAAGCGCCAGGCGGGCTACGGGGCCCGCTGGATCCAGGCCATGTGCTGGTTCCACAAGGGCCAGCGCGATCTCGCCCGGCACGCCCTGGGCACACCGGCATCTTCGAGGATTCACATCCCCCAGATGACGCGGTACTGGACCGACGTGGCGCTCCTGTTCGAGACCCATGGGGAAATCTACGAGGCCCGCTTCGACTATGCGCTCACCCTGCTCGGCCGTGTTCCCATGCTTTATTACATGCCCATCGAGGCCTACAGCTTCCCGCCGGTCATGTTCGACGAACCCGACGTGACCCTCCCGTTCATGACCATTGCCAAGGACAAGTTCGTGGCGGGCTCATTGTTCAGTTACGCGTGTCAGGTCATGGCCGATTGTTCCGGTGAAGCGGACTCCGCGCTCAGGATGCGTCGCGGGTCGAAGGCGATCGAGGCCTTTTCGATCTGCATGCGTCGTGGGAACAGACCCGTGATCGCCCAGGCGTTGCGGGGGCGCACCCGGTTCTACATGGGGCAGGGGGAGGCGGCGTTGCCGGATCTGCTCGCGGGGCATCGAGCCATGAAAGAGCAGGGACGCGTGGATCCGATCACAAGCACGGTCATCGGCACGCTCTACATGCAAACGAACGATCCCGCGGATGCCTTGCCGTATCTGGATGAGGCGTTGGAAGTCGATCCCAAACTTGCGGTGGCCTGGCGCACCTACGGCGTGACCCTGGCCCGAGTGAATCGTCATGCGGAGGCCGACGCTGCCATGGACCGGGCCATTGACCTGAACCCCTATGCCGTGAGCGGCTGGTATAATCGCGGGTTGCATCACATCAATCTCAAGCGCTTCGCCCAGGCCCAGGAGGACCTCCTGATTGCGGGCCGGATCGAGCCAGATAACGCACAGATCAAGCAACTAATGACAACCCTGGACCGTCGATGGGATCAGGCCGACGATGAGCGGATCTTGGCGGCGGCAATCGCCAAGGCCGATAGTGTCCAGGCCGAGTTGTCTGCGGGTGACGCGCTCCCGAGCGGCGCCGGTGATGATTTGGCCTTTGTCGGCGGACGCCGACTGCTCGATCTGGCGGAAGTGGATTTCGAAGCCCGCGCCGATTCCTTGTCGAAGGCCTACGAACGATCGCCCGATCCTGCGACGCGCGAGACGCTGGCCGAAGCTCTCCTGCGCGCGGGACAGGTCGAACAGACCCTCGATCTGCTCGGTCCGTACTGGCTCAAGAATTTATCCCCGGTGGAACGAATGCTCGTCCTGCAGGCCGACCGGGACCTCGGTCGTCTGGATCGGGCGCGCCGCCTGACCGCCGGTTTGTCGGACGGCGACGTGCCGGTGTCGGATATGGATTTCTGGACGATCGTCGCCTTGATCTGCATCGACGGCGGTGACCGGGGCAACGGTCTGCGGGCGCTGGATTGCGCCATTGGGCTTGCGCCGGCCAATTCCGCCCTGACAAGCTTCCGCCGTATGCTGGTCGTTACCGAAGGGGAGTGAGCTCGGAGTCTGGAATACGGAAGCCGCGACCCGTGGGGGTCGCGGCTTCTTCTATTCTCCCGGCGACTACTTGTCGATGCCGGCCAGGTCGAGCAGGAAGGCGTACTCAACCGCCCGGTCACGATGCCTCTTGAAGCGTCCCGACGCTCCGCCGTGCCCCGCCTCCATGTCGCACTTGAACAACAGCAGGTTGTCGTCGGTCTTCAGGGCGCGCAGCTTGGCCACCCACTTGGCCGGCTCGAAGTACTGGACCTGCGAGTCGTGCAGACTGGTGGTCACCAGCAGGTTGGGATAGGCCTTGGCCTCGACGTTGTCGTAGGGGGAGTAGGAGAGCATATACTCGTAGTAGACCTGCTCGTTGGGGTTGCCCCACTCGTCGTACTCGCTTGTGGTCAAGGGGATCGAGGTGTCGAGCATGGTGGTCATCACGTCCACGAAGGGGACCTGCGCTACGGCGCCCTTGAAGACCTCGGGGGCCAAATTGACGACCGCGCCCACCAGCAGACCGCCGGCGCTGCCGCCCATGCAGTAGAGCCGTTCGGGGTCGGCGTATTTTCGCGCAACCAGATCCTTGCCCACGTCGATGAAGTCATTGAAGGTATTCATTTTCTTGAGCATCTTGCCGTCGTCGTACCACCAGCGGCCCCGCTCCTCTCCACCGCGCACGTGCGCCACAGCGAAGCAGAAACCACGGTCGAGCAGGCTCAGACGTGAGAAGCTGAAGTAGGCGTCGGTGCTCGAACCGTATGAGCCGTAGGCGTAGAGCAATAGGGGCTGTTTGCCGTCGGTCTCGAAGCCCTTGCGGTAGACCAGTGAGACGGGCACCTCTACGCCGTCGCGGGCGGTCGTCATGAAGCGCTCGGTGACGTAGTTCGCGCGGTCGAAGCCGCCCAGGATTTCCTGTTCCTTTTTCAGCGTCTTTACGCGGGTGCCCATGTCGTAGTCGTAGGTCGACTCGGGCGTGGTCATCGACTCGTAGCCGAAGCGCAGCACCTCGGAATCCATCTCACGGTTGGTGCTGACCCATGCCACGTAGGCG
>DAOVZQ010000274.1 GCA_030635025.1 bacterium | reverse complement strand
GTTCACGATTGGGGATGCGGGACGGTCCTCGGCGGAACGTCATCCCGAGTAAGGAATCGGGCCGGAACCAACCAGCGGAATCCCATACAGAGCTGCCCGCCTATCATGCGCCCGTCCGGCCGCACGAGCGCGTCATAAAGCGTTTCCTCACGCTGTTGATCTTCTTCCTCCGGCAAGCCATCGGACACGTTGCTGCGGCCACTGACCAACCACCGGAATTCGACAAACGGATTCGACGCCCATTGACCGAACTCGCCGCCGACACAGACCTCTCCCGTCCATACAGATCTGAATATCGTATTTCCGACATCAACCGCAGATCCGAACCGGGACAGTTCAGCCTCCATAAGCTCGATACCGATAATCCCACCACCGCCGATTCCGACATACGGCCGGAACGAGTCTGTTCTCGAACCATGCGGCGGGTACATCACCATAATGTTTATGGGAACGGACAACGAGAAGAGACTCGAAGAGTCGACGGTCCAGGTCGATGCAGAACGTTCGACGGGAGTGCCGACGGCCGTCATGGCTCCGATTTCGATACCGTAACAGAGGTCCCTGGTAAGGCTTTCCCCTCTCATATAAGTAAGACCAAATCCGAGGCTGTAGGCGTCATTCATGTCCTCGGCCGTGAAATAGTGAAATAAGAGCGTCATTTGATTCCACGAATTGTTGGCCGGATCCTGGAGATAATTGCCTGCGACGGAGTGTGACGACCCGCCGAGATCCAGGGAGCGCTCGGCGCCTGGGTTACCAATTGCGGCCAAGGCGGCGCCGGCCCGATCTACAAGAAGATGCGACGATGCAGGGTCATACGAATCGACCAAAAACTGTTTTGTACAATCCGCGACGCATGTATAGAGGAGATCTTCCAGGGAGGACGTGACATCGAAAAGGGAGCCGGCCTTATTGGCGGCCTTCACAGAGGTTACACAGGTGGAATCTTCGCTCACGGGAAAAGAGAACCGCAGCCGACAATCCGCTATGCCCATCTCCTTGAATATCCCCGTCTTCTCGATCACGGTCAGGCCGTCTACATGAACTGTTACGGGACAAACTCCCTCGGCCTGCGGATCGGAGCCCAGCATGGTATTGATGGATTTTGTAATAAATTCCGATACCGGTTCGTCCAACAGATAGGGAACTTCGGCATTGAAGAGACCGACCTTGGCCTTCCCTACATAATTCGGGGCGGCGCTTCGGGTATCACGGGTCTCCACGACCTCGACCTGGGGACGAATCAGCTCGTCTGACCGGTAATGAACATTGTCGTAGTCGGGAGTAATCAGAACCTGCTTTGATCCGCAGCCTAGACAAGACACGAGACTTGCCACGCACATCAAAGAAACCGCTACGAACTTACGATGCGAAGAAGAGGATGGATGGGTATGGAGATTGGATTTCACGAAACTTACCTCCTGCCGATTCCACTTAAATCATGCGGAGCTTGATACTGATAATACAAAATCATATGTTGAGTGGACTGTCAACCTGATCCGGCCAAGGATTGATGGGAGTTTCTGGTGTATGATCACATCATCGCCTCGACGCTCATTCCAGGCGCATTCCAACCACGGAGAAACACGATGCGATACATCCCCACCACGATCCTGATCCTCTGCGCGGCCTGCGCCATCGCTACAGCCGCCGACCCTCCCGAGACCATGGCCCTCATTCCCGGCGGCGAGTTCGCCATGGGCCTGCACGGCGGCGAGGACAATCCCCAGCACGACGTCACGGTCTCGCCGTTCTACATGGACCGGACCGAGGTAACCAACGCCCAGTACCTGGCCTTCTGCGAAGCGACCGAGCGCGGCTTGCCGATCTTCTGGGAGATGGAGCGTTTCCACTGCGGCCCCGACTACCAGAACCACCCGATCGTCGGCGTCAGCCATTACGACGCCGTCGCCTACGCCGAGTGGGTCGGCAAGCGGCTGCCCACCGAAGCCGAATGGGAGTTTGCCGCGCGTGGCGGCCTGGTCGGCAAGAAATTCCCTAACGGCGACGAGGTCGATCGTCTGGAGGTCAACTGCAAATCGGCGGGATACGACGGCACTCTCCCGGTCGGCACGTTGCTGCCCAACGGATACGGCCTGCACGACATGTCGGGGAACGTGCGCGAGTTGGTGCACGACCGTTACGGCCGTAACTACTACCAGGAAAGCCCGACCGACAATCCGCAAGGGCCGGAAAAGGGCAAATTCTGGGTAGTGCGCGGCGGCGGGTGGTACTCGGGCGCGAGCTGCAACTACATCGATCGTCGCAACGGCATCGCAACCAACTGGGGCGATTTCAACGTGGGCTTCAGATGCGCGCAGGACATCGACTGATCGGCTCGCTCAGGTAGCGCCCCTCAGCCGTCCAGAACCTCGCGCACCTTCTTCATCAGATTGTCGGCCATAAACGGCTTCTGTAGAAAGTTGACGCCCTTGTCCAGCACACCCTGGTGAGCAATGACGTTCTCCGTGTACCCCGACATGTACAGCACCTTGAGCCCCGGGCGAACTTCGTTCAGTTGTTTGTAGACCTGCTTGCCGCTCATCTTCGGCATGACCACATCGGTGAGCAGCAGATCGAACGGAGTGGCCGGGTCGTTGCCGATGCGGATCGCCGCTTCGGTGTCTTCGGCTTCGAGCACGTTGTATCCCTTGCGCACCAGGAGTCGACGCGTGATGCGCCGGACTTCACTCTCATCTTCCACCAGCAGGATCGTTTCGTTACCCCCGGACGCGACCTGCTCGGACTGCAGGGACGGTTCATCGGCATCCCCCGCAACGACGGGCAGCAGGATCTTGATGGTCGTGCCCTGGCCCAGCTCCGAGTACACCTCGATCGAGCCGCCGTGCTGCTTGACGATACCGTAAACGGTGGACAGACCCAGGCCCGTACCCTGTCCAATATCCTTGGTCGTAAAAAAGGGATCGAAGATGTTCTTCTGCGTTTCCTCGTCCATACCAAGACCGGAGTCGCTCACCGCCAGCATGACGTAGCAGCCGGGTTTCGTTTGCAGATGATTCCGATGGTAGCCCTCATCCAACTCCATGTTCTGCGTCTCGATGGTAAGCTTGCCGCCGTCGGGCATGGCGTCTCTGGCGTTGATCGCCAGGTTGAACAGGATCTGCTCGATCTGTCCCGGATCAAAGTAGGTCATCTGCAGGTCGTGACCCGGCATGAAGAGTAGGTCGATATCCTCGTTGAGAAGCCGTCGAAGCATGCTTTCGGATTGCATGACGGCCTCGTTGATGTCGATATTGCGGGGTTCGAGGATTTGCTTGCGGCTGAACGCCAGCAGTTGACCGGTCAAATCAGCCGCTCGGCGCGCCGCTCGCCCGATATCGGCCGCATCGCGACGCGACGGATGAGACTCGGAGAGTACCTCGAGCATTATTTCACTATTGTTGATGATCACCGTGAGAAGGTTGTTGAAGTCGTGCGCGATGCCGCCCGCCAGACGCCCGATCGCTTCCATCTTCTGCGACTGTAAAAGCTGCTCACGGAGCACTTCACGCTCCTGCTCGGCCTGCCGGCGTTCGGTGATATCCTCCCCCGAGCTCAGGGTGCCGAGAATCCCCCCCTGCGCGTCGCGCAGATAGGTGTTGCGCCAGGCGATTATGCGCTCGTCGCCCGACTTGGTCAGAACCTGGTTCTCATACTTCTCGAGAACCTCCAGTTCGCCGTTCATGATGCGATGAAAGGTCTCCCTGACGACTTCGCGAATCTCCGTGGGGATACACGTATCGACCCAACTGCTCCCCAACAACTCCGACTCCTCGAAGCCGAGCACGGTCAGGGCTCGCTGGTTGGCGAGGGTAACGATGCCGTCCTTGTCCAGCGCCACGAACATCACCGACGCGATATTCAGGTATTGCTGCGCCCTGTCCTTTTCCGCCCGAAGCGTCTCCTCGACCCGACGAAGGTCGGTGATGTCGACGAAGGTGATGATCACTTCGGAAGGATCGTCGCCCTCCCCCTCGCTGACCGGCT
Source organism: bacterium (assembly GCA_030635025.1). Lineage (GTDB taxonomy): Bacteria > Krumholzibacteriota > Krumholzibacteriia > LZORAL124-64-63 > LZORAL124-64-63 > JAHIYU01. The sequence continues at coordinate 593 of DAOVZQ010000274.1, read as the reverse complement.
CGGTGTTGACGAGCAGCCAGCGCGTGGCGGCGGGATCGTCGCAGAACAGGCCGCGCAGCTCGTTGCGCATGGGCCGGCCTGTTCGCAGTGTGATCATGGAGGGGTGGTCTTCATCGGCGACGGGCGTGCCGTCCTCAAGGCACATCTGCCACACCGGATCGAAGCTGGTCTTGGCGCCGTCCACGCCGTTCAGCGGCGGCAATATTTCGGCGGCCATCCGGTTGGCGAAAATGATTTCACCATCCGGGCGCTGGACGATGATGCCGGCCTGTACGGCGTCGAACATACTCGTATAACGAGATTCGCTTTCCATGCACACTCCTCCCCCTCATCATGCTTCCCCGGTCGATTTCGTAGGACCGTCAGAAGATGATTGGGGCGTCATTCCATGAGGCATGCCATACTGAGACAGTCTGCACCATAATATCCTACTCACACAAGAGGCTTTCCAATACCTCATAGTGACATGGGATTATCGCAGGGCGGGATCGTGATGTCGATATCTGGATGAACCACTTTCAACGCCAATGACCGATCACGACCGATGGAGGACGTCCATGTTCCGCGACCGTCGTATGAATGGATTGATATAC
>DAOVZQ010000077.1 GCA_030635025.1 bacterium | reverse complement strand
ATGCACGAGGAGATAGAGATGAGCACATTCCCGAAAACATACGCGGCCACGACCGCTCTGACTCTGCTGGTGGTGTTTGCGGTTCTGGCACCGGCCGCCGCCGAAGCAGCGGACGTCAAGCCCATAGGCGTCATCGATTCGGAACGGATCGTCCAGGAATACGGCGCCGCCAAGGATGCACAGACCCAGTACCAGAAGTTCCTGCAGGAACTCGAGCAGGACATCGCTGATCGCGAGAAGGAGCTGCAGCGCATAGCCGAGGAAATCGAAAGCCAGCGCATGCTCCTGGGCGAAGATGCCCTGAGGGTCAAAATGGACGAATTCGAGAGCATGAAGGCGGATTACTTCTCGTTCCGCGAGACCATCGAGACCCGCGCGGAGAACGAGTACAAGGAGAAGATACAGCCCATCATCGACCAGGTGAAGCTCATCGCCGAGCGTGTGGGCAAGGAAGAGGGCTACGGAATCATCATCGATACGGCGGCTTTGACCACCGTTTATATCGACGACGATATCGATCTCACCGACCGTGTGCTGGCGGCGCTCGTGCGTGGCGTGGAAGACTGACATGTCGTTCCGTCTCAGCGAGCTATCGCGTCTCCTCGACGTCCCCATGAGCGGCGAGGATGATCCTCTCATTCAGGCCGCAGCCGGTCTATCTGATGCCGGGGACGGCGATATTACATTTGCGGAGACCGAGCGTCTGTCCGCGGAGCTCGCGAACTCGTCGGCGTCGGCCGTCGTTGTGAAACCGGGCACGGACTGCACCCATCCCGCCCTGCGGGACGAGAACCCTCGTGCCGTCTTCACGCGGATACTGGAACTCTTCGCACCTGACCTGGACGGAGTTTTTGCGCCGGGCGTCCATCCATCGGCCGTCGTACACGAGACCGCCCAGATCACCGGCGTGCTGTCGATCGGGCCATTCGTAGTCGTCGGACCGAATGTCGTGGTTGCCGAGGGAACACGGATCGGCCCTCACGTGGTACTCGAGCGGGGCGTACGGATAGGCGCACGTACGCGCATCCACGCCCAGGTCACCGTCCGGGAAGGTTGCCGGATCGGAGATGATGTCATCCTGCACCCCGGCGTAGTCATCGGGAGCGACGGTTTCGGGTACCATCCGGGTGCGACCGGCCTGGTCCGCATTCCCCAGATCGGAATCGTGGTCCTGGAAGACCGGGTCGAAGTCGGCGCCAACAGCTGTGTAGACCGCGCCACGACGGGGGAGACCCGTATCGGGGCTGGCACCAAGATCGACAATCTGGTCCAGATCGCCCATAACGTCAGCATCGGTTCAAACACAGCTATTTCGGCTCAATGCGGTATTTCAGGCAGTTGTGAGATCGGTCAGGGTGTGACCATGGGTGGTCAGGTCGGCATGGGCGATCATTTAGCGCTTGGCGATGGGGCCAAAATTGCGGGAAAATCCGGCCTGACGCGCAATGTCGACGCCGGTCAAACGGTTTTCGGATATCCGGCGGTGGAAATCCGTCGTGCGCACAAATTGGTTGCCCTTACGCACAGACTGCCCGAGTTTTTCAAGAGATTGACCCAGGTCGAAAAAGCCCTGGGCGCCGAGAAAGAGGAGTCCTGAGGTGCTGTATCTGCAGAGAACCGTTGGCGACAAGGGCGAGATGACCGGGACCGGTCTGCATTCCGGCGAAGCCGCGACCATCGTCTTTGTGCCGGCTCCCCCCAACACCGGCATCATCTTCCGGGTCAAGACCGACCAGGGAACGACGGAGATTCCCGCGATCATCGAGAACGTTCCCGCCGATCACGGGGGTCGTCGCAATACCAAGTTGGTCGCAGACGGGGTCGAGATCCAGACGGTCGAGCACGTCATGTCCGCCTTGTCCGGCATGGGCTTCACCAACTGCTACGTGGACCTCGACGGTCCCGAACCACCGGAGCCCAAATCAGGCAGCACGCTCGGCTACGTAGAGATCCTGGAATCTGTGGGAATCGTGAACCAGGGACTGCCTGCGAATTTTTTCCAGATCGACGTGCCAATGTCCTGGCGGGACGGCGACATTTCTCTCGACGCCCAGCCTTGCGACACCTACCGGCTCACCTGTGTGATCGAATACGACGATCCCCTGATCGGTGTCCAGGAATTCACATGCGATTTGACTCCGGATCTTTACAAGCGCGAGATCGCGCCGTGTCGCACATTCGCCATGCGCCAGGATGTGGAGAAACTCCAGGAGATGGGACTGGCCAAGGGCGGTACGTTGGAGAACGCCTTGATCGTCGAGAACGGGGGACTGGTCAATGAACTGTCGCTTCGTTTCCCGGACGAATTCGTACGACACAAGGTTTTGGATCTGATCGGCGATCTGGCCCTGGTGGGCATGCCCATCCTGGGGCACATAACCGCGCGCTGCTCGGGGCACGACGGCAATCTGGCCTTCGCCCGTCTGCTGGCGCGCAAGGAACGCAAGGCGTCGCGCATCTATCCGCCGCGTAAACCCGAGTATTGGGACATCGCGTCGATCATGAAAGTGATGCCGCATCGCTACCCGTTCCTGCTGGTCGACCGTATCATAGAGTTCGAGGCCGGCAAACGTATCGTCGGCATCAAGAACGTCACGGTCAACGAACCCTTCTTCCAGGGGCATTTTCCCGACCACCCGATCATGCCCGGTGTGCTGATCACCGAGGCCATGGCCCAGGTCGGCGGCGTATTGCTGATGAGCAGTGTTGAAAACCCGGAAGCGAAACTTGTTTACTTCAGTGGTATAGATGGCGCAAGATTCCGTAAACCCGTTACACCTGGCGATCAACTTCGCTTCGAATTGAAGTTGCTCAAGTTGCGCGGCCCCATCTGCAAGATGAGCGGCGTTGCGTATGTGGACGGGGAAAAGGTTGCCGAGGCGGAACTCATGTCGACGATCGTCGACCGCTGAGATCCCGGCCAGGGAGGACAGAGTGTCTGCAAACATAAAACGGGCGTCGAAACTGCGTCCGGTCCGTAAGCCCGAAATTCATTCGACCGCGGTCATCCATCCGGACGCCCGGATCGGACACAACGTGAATATCGGTCCCTTTACGGTGATCGGTCCACAGGTATCGATAGGTGCGAACTGCGAGATTGCCTCGTCGGTTGTTATCGAGGGACGCACCACCATCGGCAACGGCAACAAGATTTTCCCGGGCGCGATCATCGGTGTCGTTCCCCAGGATCTGAAGTATGTCGACGAGGACAGTTCGGTCGAGATAGGTGACAACAACACCATTCGCGAGTATGCGACGATCCACCTCGCCTCGGGCGATAACGAGAAGACGCGGATCGGGGACGGCAACCTGTTGATGGCCTACGTCCACGTGGCCCACAACTGCGTGTTGAGCGACAACATCATCCTGGCCAACGCCGTCAACCTGGCCGGGCACGTCGCCATCGGCGACTGGGCAATCCTCGGCGGCATGACGCCCGTGCATCAGTTCGTTCGTATCGGCGCCCACGCCTTTATCGGCGGCGGCAGCCGTGTCGCCCAGGACGTACCGCCCTTCATCCGCGTGGCCGGAAATCCCGTCGAGGTTTCGGGCCTCAACAGCGTCGGCTTGAAGCGCAGAGGGTTCAGCGAGGAATCACTCTTCAATCTGAAGAAGGCCTACAGGCTGCTGTACCGCAGCGGTATGAACGTAAGCCAGGCCCTCGAGAAGATGGCGTTGGTCTGCCAGCTGGATCCCCATCTCGAAGAGCTGATGGCTTTCATCCGCCGGTCCGAGCGCGGAATCGTTCGCTAGACCGCCGGCGGCCGGATCAAGCGGCGGGACATGTCCCGCCGCTTTTCCTTAAGGAGCCGCGTCATGCCGGATCGGTCGGACTCCCGATCACCCCATATCTTCCTGTCCTGCGGCGAGGCCAGCGGTGAGCGCTACGGCGCCCGGTTGGTGACGTCATTGCGTGAGCGGTTTCCGTCCGCACGGTTCAGTGCGCTTGGTGGCGACGAGTTGGCCGAGGCCGGTGTCGACCTGATCTGCCGGCGGGATGACCTGTCGGTCATGGGTGTCGGGGAGGTATTGTCGGCTCTGCCGGCCATCTGGCGGGCGCGAGGGCGTTTGCGAAAACACCTGGGCTCAAGCGATGTGGATCTGTTCATCCCGGTCGACTACCCTGGATTCAACGTGGGCATGGCGGCATTCGCCCGCAAACGCAAGGTGCCGGTGTTCTATCTGGTGGCGCCTCAACTCTGGGCCTGGGGCGGTTGGCGCGTCGGTAAATTACGCAGAGCGGTGGACACGCTGGGCGTATTGCTGCCCTTCGAGGAGAAATTCTTTACCGAGCGCAATGTGCCGGCCACTTGGTTGGGACATCCCCTTGTTGAAAAGTATCCGAAGTTGCCGTCCGCCCAGGCCCTTCGCGCGCGGGAGACGCGATTGGGAAATTCGGACACCGTCTTGACGCTCGGATTGCTCCCCGGCAGCCGTCGGCAGGAGCTATCGCAGATGCTCCCTGTCATGCTCGACGCCTGCGACGGGTTGAAGCAACGGCTCCCGAACCGTAAGTTCAGATGTATCGTGAGCCGAGCTCCGGGCGTGGAGATCGATCGGCTGGCCGCGGCGGCGGATGCGGGACACGAGATCCGGCAGATGCCCCTGGCCGAGCTGACCCGAGAGTTGGATTTGGCTCTGGTCTGCAGCGGCACGGCGTCACTGGAGACGGCCTTGGCGGGTGTGCCGCACGCCCTGGCTTATCGCACGTCGACTCTGACCCATTTCCTGGCAAAGCGTCTCGTGAATGTGGAGCATATCGGACTCGCGAACCTGATCATGGGACATAGCGTGGTGCGGGAGTTCGTTCAAGACGACGTCACCGCCGAGGCTCTGGCGGGAGATCTGGCGGATTGGCTCGAGTGCGGGCCGCGTCGGGCCAAGTTCGCGTCGCACGTCGATGTCCTGCGCGAGAAATTGGGGCCGCCCGGGTTCTGGGACCGCGCCGCGGACGCGGCAGCGCAATTGCTTGAATAGGAGACCCATGCAGGGCCGTCTCAAACTTTCGTTGACGCCATTTCTTTACCGGCTGCTGGCGAGGAGTGTCCGTCTCTCCGGCGGAGGAACCTCCTACCGTCCGGATACCCGGCCGGTGATCTTCGCTTGTCTGCACAGGGATATGATTCCGGCGATTATTCATGTGCAACTCGCGCGGCCCACCCTGCTCGTCAGCCGTAGCCCCGACGGTGATATTCTTATCCAGTCCCTGACCCAATTCGGTTTTTCCTTTGTGCGCGGTTCAACGGGGAAAAAGGGTCGCAGTGCTTTCCGCGGCCTGTTGTCGGCTCTGCAGTCCGGGGCCTCCATCGGCATTGCGGTGGACGGGCCTCGCGGACCCTTCGGTGTCGTACACGACGGCGTGATCCAGCTATCCCGCCTGACGGGTGTACCGATCGTTCCACTTTCCATACGGGTCAAGCGAAAGCTGACGCTGAACACCTGGGACCGCACGGTTCTGCCGCTGCCCTTCGCTAGGATCTCGGTTCGGGAAAGACCGGAGATTGTGATACCGTTGGACATTGATGATGCAGGCGTCGCGGATTACGCCAGTCGTCTGGCGGGCACACTGCTCGAGCCGGGGTCGGAGTCATGACTGATATCGTCTATCTGGAAAAACGGGGCCGCCTGACTCGGGCCGCCCACACTCTTTGGAACCGCTGGGCGGAGGGAAGCCCGCGGTGGGTGGGCTTATTCACGCCATTGACCGACGCCGTGGCGAAGGCGAACCTCAGGAGACGTCTGGCCAGTCGAGATACGCCAGCGGACAAGCCCCATGTCATCTCCGTCGGGGCTCTGGCGACCGGAGGGAGCGGGAAAACGCCGGTTGTCGACGCGTTGTGCGCAGAGCTGCTGGAGAGGGGGCGTCAGGTCGCCCTGGTGACGAGGGGATACGGGTCCTCAAGGGTCGGTCCCTGTCGTGTCGCGGAGGGAGATCTTCGGTGTGGGGATGAGGCCCGCATGCTCGCCGCCCGGCTTGCGGAGTGCATCGTCCTTCAATCGCGGAATCGCAAGTCGGGCCTGGCTTGGCTGAGCGATCATGCGCCAGACACGGAATTCGTCATACTCGAAGACGGGCATCAATGCGCCGGAGCCGGTCGCCATCTGGACATCTTGATCCTTGATCGTTGGCGGCTGTCGGGCGGAGACGTTGTTCCCGAAGCCGGTCTTCGCTTACCCTGGGGCCCGTATCGCGAAGGTGTGGCGGGAGCCACGCGAGCGGATGTTTGGCTCGTGCCCTTGGCCCACGATGAAATTCTTCCAGAACAGGATAGATCAGGCCCGGTCGTGCTGGGCTTTCGCCACGGTCGTTACCCTACGGTGTGGTGTGCGGAATCGCCCGGCCTGAGGGGTTCGAAGCCACGTGTGTGTCTCTGTGCGGTCAGGCCCCGCAAGTCGTGGCCCGCTTCGATGACCATCATGCGTACACGGCTGACGACACGCTGGACCTAGTCGCCGCAGGCCGCCGGCATGATGTGGATGCCTGGCTGACCACGGCCAAGGATCATGTGAAGTTGGCCCGAGTCTGGCCTGCCGATGCCCCGCCTCTTCACGTCGTAGATATGGTCTTGGAATGGCCGGGTGAGCAGACCCTGGCCGCTACGGTTCTATCCCGTCTGGAGGCCTGATCTCTTGCATCCATTCGCACCCATCGTATCGCGCCACCTAGTGGTCGGATCCGGAATCGCGGGTTTGCAGTTCGCCCTGCTCGCGGCCGAGCAGGGGGATGTGCGCGTCGTCACGAAGAAGGAATCCTTCGAAAGCAATACCAACTACGCTCAGGGCGGGATCGCGGCGGTTCTGTCGCCAATGGATGATTTCGAACTCCATGTCAACGACACGCTGATCGCCGGCGATGGTCTTTGCAGCGAGGATGTTGTCAGGGGAATGGTCAACGCGGCGCCGCGGCTGATCGACCGTTTGTTGGAATACGGCGTCAAGTTCTCCCGCGACAAGCAAGGTGAGGGTTACGCCATGGGGCGTGAGGGGGGGCATTCCCGCAACCGCATCCTGCACGCCGCGGATCTCACGGGTCACGAACTGGAGCGGGCCCTGCTCGAAACCTGTCGCAACCATCCCCGCATCGTGCTCGACGAGAACCATGTGGGCCTCGATCTCATCAAGGGCGCGGATCTGCCGGACACGGGTCTCGACCCGGATCGCGTGGCCGGGTGTTGGGTCCTGGACCGGCAGACTTTGACGCGAACACCCTACCTGGCCGACGTGATTACCTTGGCCACCGGCGGTTGCGGCAAGGTCTACGCCTACACGTCGAACCCGGACATCGCCACGGGCGACGGCATGGCCATGGCCTACCGGGCCGGAGCCGTTCTGGCCAATCTCGAGTTCGTCCAGTTTCACCCGACATGTCTCTATCATGCCGAGGCCAAGAGCTTCCTCATTTCCGAGGCTGTTCGGGGTGAGGGTGCCCATCTGATTAACGGGCGCGGCGAACGATTCATGCCCCGTTACGATCAACGACACGAACTGGCTCCGCGGGATGTGGTGGCGCGCTCGATCGACAGTGAAATGAAATTGACCGGAGACCCCTGTGTCTATCTAGATCTGCGTCATCTCGATCGTGTCTTCGTGGAAGACCGTTTCCCCAACTTGACAAAGACCTGCACGAAGTTCGGTATCGACATGGCCGGTGAGCCGGTGCCGGTTGTGCCGGCCGCCCACTATATGTGTGGCGGCGTCAGGATCGACCCGCATGGGCGGACGAGCCTGGACGGCCTGTTGGCTATTGGTGAGGTCGCCTGTTCGGGGGTCCACGGCGCCAATCGACTGGCCAGCAACTCTCTGCTGGAGGCGGTTTATTTCGCGGAGGTTGCGTCACAGTCGGCAAAGGACATATCGGATGATGTGACAGCGGCGACCCTCAGCGGTGGCATCAACGTGATCGGCGTGGACGGCACCGAAGCCGGTGCCGAGGTGATGATCCTGGAACACGATTGGGACGTGGTGCGGCGGGTCATGTGGGACTATGTGGGTATCGTACGCAGCCGCAATCGGCTCGACATCGCCCTGGAACGTTTGCGCAATATCCGCAAGACCGTCGAAGCGGTCTACCGGTCGGTTCTACCCAGCCCCGATCTGGTTGAGCTGCGCAATATTGCCCTCAATGCTGAACTGATCGTAATATGCGCCCGCGATCGACGTGAAAGTCGGGGTCTGCATTACACACTTGATCATCCGCATAAGCTTCCCGATCCGTCCAGCGACACGCTGGTGTGCCGGCAGTCGGACTTGCACGCGATGGACCTGCCCGGAGACCACTCGGCATGAACTGGTACGAGACCGCTTTCGGTGCACACTACGGTTGGCTGTACGCCCATCGAGACGACGCCGAAGCCGTGGATTGCGTGACGACATTGGCCGCACACGTAGACCTGGGCGCCGGGGAGATCCTGGATCTTGGATGTGGGGAAGGACGTCATTTGCCCCTGCTGGACGAGTCCTGTCCTGCGGGTGTCGTGGGTGTGGATCTATCGATGGAGTTGCTGACCCGTGCAAGCGAAAGGGACTCGATTTCACGGGGTCTTGTCAGGGCCGACATGCGGACATTGCCCTTCTCTGGAAAGCAGTTCAGTGCCGTGCTGTCCCTCTTTACGGCCTTCGGCTATTTCGGCGACTTGAGTGAGCACGAGAGCATGCTGGCCGAAATCGCCCGCATCCTGCGTCCGGATGGGGTCTGGTGTCTGGACTATCTGAATTGCCGTCGTGTTCGAAACGCGATCGGTGATGGACCTGCCCCGGTTGTCCGCGATGTGGGCCCCTGTCGCGTGCGTGAGACGAAGTCCCTGTCCGATGACGGATCAACCGT
>DAOVZQ010000233.1 GCA_030635025.1 bacterium | reverse complement strand
CAGGCCGGCAAAAAAGAAAAAGTGTTTTTTCTGCACTGAGGGCCTCGTCGCCGTCGATTACAAGGACGTCGACCTTATGCGCAAGATGACCACCGAGCGGGGCAAAATCGCTCCTCGACGCAATACGGGTACATGTCCCAAGCATCAGCGCCTGTTGGCTACCGCGGTCAAACGGTCCCGGCATCTGGCGTTGGTCCCGTTCATCAAGGAGTATTTCCGCTAGGCCGACCGGGCTGGGTGGAGCACGTTCGTCGCGAAGCGCAGCGGCCGACGTGAATAGACCAAGAGAGAGAGTGGAACCATGGATGTGATCCTCAAGCAACAGGTGGATCAATTGGGTGAGATCGGCGACACCATAAGCGTGGCGCGGGGCTATGCCCGGAATTACCTGATCCCCAACGGCCTGGCCGTAGTCGCCGATGAGCGTCATCGACGTATGCTGGTCGAAGAGGCCCGGCTGGACGGTCAGCGCAGCGTCAAGCTCAAGCGTGTCGCCGAGGAAATCGCCACCGGCTTCAAGGACGTCTCCTGCACCATCTCGGTTCAGGCGTCCGATGACGAGAAGCTGTACGGCTCGGTTTCCGAGCGGGAGATCGCCCAGGCCCTGGCCGATCTGGGCCACAAGGTCGAGCTCAAGCAGATCGTGCTGACGGAACCAATCAAGCAGTGCGGGATATACACCGTTCCCGTTCAGCTGCACGAAGAAGTCGAAGTCCCCATCAAGGTCTGGGTGGTCAAGGCAGAGTCCTGATCGTGTCCGGCCCGTAATCACGAGAGGCACGCATGTCGGGAAAGCCAATTGATTCGGATTCAAGGGGATTCTGCGTCATCATGGCGGGGGGCCGGGGCACGCGCTTCTGGCCCCTCAGTCGTACATGTCGTCCCAAACAGCTCCTGCCGCTCGGTCTGGGCAGCTCTCTGCTCAGGGAGACCTTCGAGCGTGTCCGTCCCCTGGTCGGTGACGACCGGATTCTGGTCGTGACCAACGAAGCCCAGGCCGACGCAACGGCTGCCGAGTTGCCGGAACTTCCGCGCGAGCGGATTGTGGCCGAACCGGTAGGTCGTAACACCGCAGCCTGTGCTGCTTTGGGTGTGGGACTCGCCGCAAAACTGGCAGGCGAAGGACCGGTGGCCCTGTTGCCGGCCGATCACCTGATTCCCAATCCGGACATTTTTCGAGACCAGATGGCTGCAGCCTTTCAGCTGGCCGACGCGGACGGTGGCGTGATCACGTTCGGCATTCCGCCGAGACAAGCGTCCACGGGTTTCGGCTACATAGAGGTGGATGAAGCACCGGTCGGTGATGTGGTCGCCGCCGGACTGCGCTTCGTGGAAAAACCCGACGCCGATACGGCGCGGTCCTACGTTGAGTCGGGTCGCTTTCTCTGGAACAGCGGCATCTTCGTCTGGCACAGCGCCGACCTGGCCCGGGAGATGGAACGACACGAACCGGAGATTTCCCGTCTGTTGGCTGAGCCCATCGCGGCCTATGGCTCCGAGAGGTTCACGTCTGCGTTGGGGAAGGCCTACGAAACGTGTCCCGCAGTCTCGATCGACGTGGCGGTGATGGAGAAGCTCGACGGTTTCAAGGTCATGTCCGCCCGCTATGACTGGTCGGACCTGGGAAGCTGGGATGCCTGGAGCGAATTCGCACCCGATCTCGGTGATGACAACCATGGGCAGCTGCGACTGCTCGCCGGAGACGGACTTGGCAACACGGTTTTCGCACCCGGAAAAGCCGTGGCCCTGTTGGGTGTCGAGGATTTGATCGTCGTCGATACGGACGACGCATTGTTGATCTGCAAGGTCGATGCGGCCCAGCGGATCAAAGAGATAACGACTCGTCTCGAAAGCACTGGCGAGGATGATTTGTTGTAAGCTTGGCCCAGCCCGACTGGGTAAGGAATAGTCGTTTTGGAAACGCCCGAAGCGGACCGGAGGTTAGCGAGTGATGATGGGAACCGGATACGTCAAGCGCTTGGTCATTTTATTGGTTGTCGTACTCGCCATGGCCGGACTCACGTCTTGCCAGAATACAGGCAATGGAGACTCGATCGTCCCCGGCGGATACTACGGCAATGGCATGCCGGACGAGTCGCCCGTCGTTTGCACGGTGGCTGGACTCGAAATCACCCGGCACGATCTCGAGATTCGCCTTAATGAGATGCCCAAGTCCCTGCGGGATAACTTTACGGGCGAGGATTGGGAACGCCGTCTGCTCGAGTTCATGATCTCCGAGGTCATTCTTGCGCAGGACGCCACGGCAGAGGGACTCCAGGCTGATCCGCGGGTAGCGCAGCAGTTGGTCTCCCAGAAGCGGGGAACCATGCGCGATGCATACACGTCGCTGGTGTTGTGGCGAGACCTGGAACCCTCACCGGACGAGATCCAGGAGTACTACGAGGAGACAAAACGGCTCTACAAGACCGAAGGCTCCGTCAAGGCGCGCCACATCCAGTGCGATACTCGTAACCAGATCCAGGAAGCCTACGATGCCCTCCAGGCCGGTGGCTACGATGCCCTGTTCGCCAATGTCGTCGGAAAGTACTCGCGTAACGCCAAATCTCTGGTTCAGAGCGGAGAGGTGGGCTGGTTCTCCCGGAAGGGGTTCATCCCGTTCCTGACTAACGGCCCCGAATTCGCCGCGCATGTTTTCGACTGGAGTATGGGTGTTCACGCCCCCGAGTTAATCGGCGGGTACTGGCACATCGTGGAAATTCTCGACCGTGAGCCCTCGCGTCAGTTGACGGTTGACGAGGTGCGGGATCGGATCGTCAGGAGTCTGATGCCCGGTGTACAGAAGCGCGCGAGCGAACTGTATATCGAACGGCGACGGTCCGAAGTCGAGATCGAGTATGTCGGCGATTTCCGCCCGGGCAAGGGGCGCACGGCCGAGGAATTGCTCCGGCTCGCCATGATGTCGGGCGCCTTCGATCGTCAGATGCAACTCTACGATCTCCTGTTGCTGGATTATCCCAACTCCGAGTACGCGCCGTTTGCGCTCTTCATGAAGGCCAATCTCCAGATCGACACCTATGGGGACACGTACACTGCGCGGGATCTGCTCAAACGAATTCTGCACCGGTATCCCGAGACCGAATTACGTGAACAGGTCGAGTACATGCTGGAGAACTTGTCCAACCCCAGTTTCAGCAAGCCCGAGTCCATCGAGGAACTGCGTGAAATGAGCCGTTAAGATCGACCCTGATATGGCCGATGCAGACCGAGGGAGCGTTGCAGCGCTCCCTCGGCTGTGTTATACAGACCTGCACGCGAGACGCGTCCGTCCTGCGCCGTGATGCTGGAGGTGATCCATGAGGTTCCTGCTGTCGATTCCGGTCCTGATGATGCTGGTCGTGTCGCCTGTGATCGCTGCGGACGAGGTCGAAACGTCGACCCTATCGGTCGTACAGATCGTCGTGGCGGCCGGCTTCGATCGCGAGTCCCGTATGCCGACCGATGTGGGGGAGAGTTTCCCCGCCGGCACGGAGCGTCTCTGGTGCTACACCCGCATTACGGGAGCCGATGCTCCCCTGGATTTGGTCCACGCCTGGTATCACGAAGGTGAGACCAGGGCCCGGGTGGTCCTGCCCGTCCGATCATCCGATTGGCGGACCTGGTCGAGCAAGCGGCTTCTGCCGTCCTGGACCGGACGATGGGAAGTCAAAGTCCTCGATCCCGACGGGTTGGTTCTGGCCACCCGCTCGTTCACCATCGTGCCCTCGACCGAGGTCGTGGAGGAATCAGAATGACTGAGTTGCGGTTGCGGGTATCGGCTCTGGCAATGGTGATCATCGGCCTATCCTTGCTCATCGTCTCCTGCAGTCAGGCGCCTCACCCACTCGATTCACCGTCCTCAACTTTGTCCGAGAGCAATCAAGCTCTGGCCACGCGGCTCTACGGCCGTATGCAGGAGGAGCATGGCGCCCATCGCGACCGCGCGACGCTCCATCTGGGGTACGAGCTCATGGATCGTTATCAGGGGTTCGCGCAGATGGCCCACGTGGTCGAAATGGCTTCGGTGTCGGCCCACCGTTTGGGGGAGACGAGCGAGGCCTTGCGGCTGAGCGGCGAGTACTTGGCGACTTATCCCGGGTCGCCGGGCGCCTACGGCCTGCTCGGACTGCGTGTCGACCTGTTGGAGGCCCAGGGGAACAACACACGGGCCGTTGACGCCCTGATCCAGCGATATGCCCTGACTCGTTTGGCTCTCGACCGGGAAGAGATCACCGACCGCCTGATCGGCCTGGCCCAGGGGTTGTCGTCCGACGATCTCGAATCCCTGCGCGTGGCCCACGTCACTTCGGAGCTGAGACCCATGCTGGGTTACTTGTGGTTGCAGACGCTCCTCGCGGACGAACGGGGACGTGAAGCCGGGCACCTCGTGGACTCCATGCAGTCCGAAGCGCCGGGCGACCCGTGGGTCGTCATGGCCGAGAAGCTCCTGCGCGATCCCAATGCATCCCTGCCCCTGATCCACGACCAGCAGCCGGTCACCGGCGATGTGGACCCCATGCACTTGAGCGTGGTTTGCCCCCTGACGGGCCGGTACACCGTACTCGGCAATGCGTTTTTCGACGGCGTGAAGCTGGCCCGCGACCGGGCCAACCGTGAGGGCTGGCGTCAGTATACCTTGTCGGTCCACGACACCGAGGGGGATCCGGTGGCGGCGTCCTTTGCCGTTCGCCGCACCATGCAGCAGGAGAAGCCCATGGCCATCGTGGGGGGGCTGTTGAGCGCCCCGACGGTTTCGGCCGCCCTGACCGCCGAGCAGATGGGCGTGCCCATCATCTCGCCGACGGCAACCAACGAGCGTATCTGGGAGCTGGGGGACAAGATCTTCCAACCCAACGTGACCGGGCTCTTCGAAGCGCGTCTTTTGGCCAGGCTGGTTGTCTCCGTGTTGCTGAAGGAACGTATCGCGGTGCTGTATCCTGATACGCCGACCGGCCTGCGCAGCTATGAGGTCTTTGCCACGGAAATCCTGGATCTGGGCGGGAAGCTCGTAGCGGCGGTGCCCTTCAACGTAGGGCTGACCGACTTCCGGAATCCCTTGATGGAAATTGGCAAGTATCTCCCGGAAGTCATATTCGTTCCTGCAGATGCGGGGCAGATGCGCATGCTCGGCCCGCAGCTCGATTTCTACCGGTCCGGCGCCCTGGTCGTGGGT
>DAOVZQ010000446.1 GCA_030635025.1 bacterium | reverse complement strand
TTTCGCAGCGGTGACCGGCTCGAATCAGGGCTTCCCGACGTTTTTTGGGCGGGATGGTGGCCCGGTTGGGGCGGTCGGGTTCTTGGATAGTGGCATCGCATTGAACAACTTCAGCCGACACCGGCTTCGCACCACGATCCGTCCGCACCTCGGCCGCGCCACAGACTTTACACGTGTAAACTACGACCTGAAATGGTGAGCTTGAGGTGACTGAGACTTCAGTATCCAGGTTGAGTTTCTCCGCCAGATCATTCAGCGCGGCTAGGATCAATTCCGCGCGATCCAGATCTCGCACCGTTGATCCCTTCCGCGTAGCCCGTTTACGAATTGTTTCAAGCAGAGCTTCGCGACGAGCATATTGTTCTGACGTGTATTTGGTATTCACCGAGATCTGAATGTCCGCAGGGGCCGAGTCCGTCGCCGGCTCGGCTAGGTCCAACGCGGATTGCCCGGCCGCGCGTGGCGCCTGACGAACCCGCAGCCGCACCGCTCGAACTTTCTGCTCCAGATTCCGGCTGGTCGACTGCTTGGCCGTAGTGATCCACTTCTCTTCACTCGTAGGGGTAGCCACCTTCGCTACTTCCCGCGCCTTGGTCCATCCGAGTTCACCGGATGCTACAGACCGGCGCAAGCGCGGCAACTCTTCAAGCGCCCCCGCCAACCGAACAAACTGCGAAGTCTTACTGGGAGTAAAACCAAGAGCCTCGGCGGCGTAGGCCTGAATCGAAGAGTACCCAAGATCCCGATACAACTTGCGACTCAGAATCTCACCGAACAGAAGCACCGCGTTCTTTTCAGCCCGTTGGAGTTCACTCAATGCAGCTTCAAGACGAGTATGAATTTCATTAGCGGACATAAAACAACCTCCCGGAAAACGAGCGTTTCGCGGGAGGTCGAAACGAGTGTTGTCGATACCTATAATATAGCTCGAAAACGCACGCCAGTCAATCTCTAACTCGTTATATTACCGTCACTTATGCATCTCCCAGGGCATGATTATTGCACCCTCCCCGACCTTTCCATTCCACCACATACAAACATCCTGTATGATGCCGAACCAACCAGAAAGGATGAAGCATGCGCAGGCTGAATTTCATACTCTTCTTCATCTCAATGATGTTCATGATCACCCCCGCCCAGGCCGACGACTACAAACCCGCCCCCGACGACATACTGGGCGTCTGGCAAACCGCCGACGAAGGCGACAGCCGCTCCCTGATCGAAATCTTCAAGGTGGACGACCGCTATCACGGCCGCATCATCCATCTGGACTCCCCCGTCTATCCGGACGACAGCGAAAAAGGCCCGCCCGGCCAGCCCCGCACCGACAGCAACAACCCCGACGAATCGCTGCGTGACCGCCCCATCCTCGGACTCGAACTGATGCACTCCTTCAAGTTCCACAAGGGCAAGTGGAAGGACGGCCGCATCTACGACCCGAACAACGGCAAGGAATACCGCTGCAAGCTGACCTTGAAGGACCGGGACAATGTGGAGGTTTTCGGTTATGTTAAGGTCGGTTTCATAAAGCTGGGCCGGGACACGGCCTGGACGCGACTGCATGAAGACTGATTGAATGACTAGTGCCATGAGGAGTGAGTATGTATCACATCATAGAGAGCGATAAGACCCTGGACCAGGTATCGACGGACCTTGAGGACGCAGTCAAGCGCCATGGTTTCGGAGTGCTGTTCATTCACGATATGGGTGAGGCGCTGCGGAGAAAGGGCATCGAGTTCACCGAGGGCTGCCGGGTCTTCGAGGTCTGCAATCCTCAGCAGGCCGCCAAGGTGCTGTCGTCGGACATGCGTCTGAACATGGCGTTGCCCTGCCGCATCTCCGTCTTCACGGACAATGGACAGACGAAGATCGGCATGATCAAGCCGGCGGGAATGCTCGCCAGTCTCTCGGACGACGCCGAACTCGCCGACGTGGCCCGCGAAGTCGAGGAGAAGTTGATCCGGATGGTCGAAGAGGCTCGGTAAACCGGAGCCTGGCCATTACATCCGATAAATCCCGAATTTCACCGGCGGAATCGGCGCGTTCAGGCTCGTAGCCAGCGCCAGACCCAACACGTCCCGCGTCTGCACCGGATCGATCACCCCATCATCCCACAACCGAGCGCTCGAATAATATGCGTGCCCCTCGGTCTCGTACTTCTGGATGATGGGATCGACGATCGCCGCCTCCTGCTCGGGCGTCAGCGTCTCCCCCTGCCGTTCGGCCTGGTCCTGCTTCACTCGCAGCAACACACCCGCCGCCTGCTCGCCGCCCATGACCGAGATCTTGGCCTGGGGCCACATGAAGACCATGCGCGCGCCGTAGGCCCGTCCGCACATGCCGTAGTTGCCGGCGCCGTAGCTGCCACCCATGATCACCGTGAATTTCGGTACGCTGCTGTTGCTGACCGCGTTTACCAGCTTGGCGCCGTCCTTGGCGATCCCTCCGTGCTCGTAGACCTTCCCCACCATGAAGCCCGTGATGTTCTGCAAGAACACCAATGGGATACGCCGCGCGTTGCACAGCTCGATGAAGTGCGTCCCCTTGAGCGCCGACTCGCTGAACAGGATGCCGTTGTTCGCGAGGATGCCCACGCTGTAACCGTGGATGCGCGCGAAGCCGCAGATCAGTGTGTTGCCGTAGCGAGGCTTGAATTCGTGCAGGCGGCTGCCGTCGACAATGCGCGCTATAACTTCCTTCATGTCGAAAGGCTGGCGCGGGTCGGACGAAGCCACACCGTACAGTTCTTCGGTGTCGTAGTGGGGGGCTTCGGGCGTATCGGTGGGAATGGTCGCCGTGGTGACGGGGCCCAGGTTCTCCACGATGTCGCGTACGATGCGCAGGGCGTGGGCATCGTCGTTGGCCATATGGTCGGCCACGCCGGAGATGCGGGTGTGGACATCGGCGCCGCCCAGGTCCTCGGCGGTCACGTCCTCACCGGTCGCCGCCTTCACCAGGGGCGGGCCGCCTAGGAAGACCGTCCCCTGCTCTTTGACGATCACCACCTCGTCG
>DAOVZQ010000249.1 GCA_030635025.1 bacterium | reverse complement strand
TGCTCGTGGCCGTGGCGGCCTTGACGAGCACCATCAGTCTGTTGGAAGTGGTCACGAGCTTCGCCATCGATCAGCTCAAGTGGACCCGCCGCAAGGCGGTTCTGTTGATGGGCTGCACCATCTACGTGTTCGGCGTACTCAGCGCCTGGAGTCTGGGCGCCAATACGCGGCTCTCGGAAATCAACCTGATCGGGAGGGACTCGACGGCCGGTATCTTCGGCACGCTCGACTATCTGGCCAGCAACTGGTTCCTGCCGGTGGGCGGCTTCCTGATCGCCTTGTTCACGGGCTGGGTGCTGCTGGGCCGGGACGCCCGGGAAGAGTTGGACGAGGGACACGGCCGATTCGGGCTGTTCGGCGGTTGGCGGGTGCTGGTTCGGTTCGTGGCGCCCCTGGTTGTCGGAGCGATCATCGTGAGTGTGATTCTGGGCGCGGAATACCAGTAGTCAATTGACCAGAATAGGCCTCTGGTAGATGGAAATGATGACGAACGCCAGATTCACGCCCATGACGAACAGGAAGAAGAACACGATCCAGATCCATGGGTTGTGTTTTACCCAGCGCCACATCATCACGGCCCCCTGAAAGTCACTTCAAGCTGTATACTGCGGCCGCTCAAGGAATCCGTCACCGTGATATGAATGGGGAACGGCCCCTCGAAATCTTCCCTGCCAAGGTACAAAAATACAGGCGCTTGACCATCAGACAACCCGTCCAGCCGCAGCGCGCTCTGAGGGATGATGACGTCCAGGTCGGATATGGCCTGCCCCGACATCTTGATCAGGTACGTGTTGGGGTGGTCGTTCTTGTTCTGGATGTGCAGAGTGACCAGATTGCGGATTCGTTCACCCTCGATAACGTAGGGCATGCCTCGAGCCCGCAGGGCGTTGGCGTGGAAACTCTCGCGACTACCGATCGACAAGACGGCGACGGTCAACCCCAGCAGGCCCATGAAGGCGTAGATGAAAAAGCGCGGACGCAGGAGGCGTTTACGCGCTTCGCCCCGAAAAGACCTCTGGGAATCGTAACGGACCAGACCCATGGGTTTGCCGATCTTCGTCATGATTTCGTCGCAAGCGTCGATGCAGTTGGCGCAGCCCACGCATTCGAGCTGCAGGCCGTTGCGGATATCGATACCGGTTGGACACACTTCCACGCAGCGGAAACAATCGACGCAGTCTCCCCCTTCGCTCGTCCCCTTGTGCCGGGGTTCGCCGCGCTGCTCGTCATAACCGATGATGATGGTGTCCTCATCGATCAGAGTGGATTGCAGGCGACCGTAGGGACAGATGACGATGCAGGTCTGCTCGCGGAACCAGCTGTAGTCGAAGTACAGGATCAGGGTCCAAAACGTCGTCCAGCCGAAAGCCGACATGTGGTTGCCCGGGTCCTCCCATACGGCATGGAGCAGTTCGCGGACCGGCAGGAAGTAGGACAGGAATATGTGGGCGATCAGCGAGGAGCCGGCCAGGGTCAGGACGTGCTTCAAGATCTTGCGCATGACTTTGTTCGCGGTCATGGGGCCCAGGTTGCGCCTAATACGTGCAATGCGGGGGCCTTCGATGAAACGCTCCAGCTTTCGGAATACGCCTTCCATGAAAACGGTCTGCGGGCAGATATATCCGCAGAAGATACGTCCCCAGACGGCCGTCACGACGAAGAGGCCGAAGCCGATCCCCGTGAGCACGAAGAACATCAGGTAGAAGTCCTGATTGGTGAACGTCAAGCCGAAGAGGTAGGCCGCACGGCCTTGGAGATCCACATGGATCAGGGGATGGTTCCCCATCCGAATCCACGGCATCAGGGCGTAGATCATGATCAGCAGGGGGAAGACAAGGCTTTTCAGGACCTGCCAACGGCCCCGCACGTCGGCCGGGTGGATGACATTGCGGGAACCGTCGGTGTTGATGCTGTAGACCGTATCCAGATCGGGGCGTCGCTTGCGCGATGCCCCACCCTTGGACTGATCAACCATTCCCTGTCTCCACTTCGGCGGTGGCTTCGTCGGCGGCTTCGTCATCGGCCGTCTCCGGCTCACCCTCGGGGGCCTTGCCGGTGACGTCGGTGTTCTTGATGCTCACGACGTAGGCCGTCAACTTCTGGACACGCGTCGGGCCGAGCTGACCGCCCCAGGCGGCCATGCCCTTGGCGAGTACGCCGTCGTTGATGGTCCTGAGGATGTCGGACGGCCGACCACCGTGCAGCCAGTACCGGTCCGTGAGGTTGGGGCCGACCAGCCCCTGTCCCTGATCAAGGTGGCAGACCACGCAGTAGGTCGTGAAGAGCTGCTTACCATCGGCCACGGTCTCGGGCATTGTGGACATCAGGATCAGGCTCTCGTCTGTCATGCCCCCCTCGGACATCCTGGCGAGCTGGGCTTCGGCGGCCGCGATCATTTCCTTGTCGTATTTTGCCAGGGGCAGATCCACGATCTTGAACGTGTGAAAGACGAGCCAGTAGCCCAGGGCGAAGATGCAGGATCCATAGAGAAGAAAGAGCCACCAGTTGGGTAACCGGTTGTCGTATTCCTCGATCCCGTCGTACGTGTGCCCGCGCAGTTCGTCGGGTTTGTACTCGCTCATACCTGTACTCCCTTTTCTTCGGGCACCGTATCCGAGTCGTCATCGAGCGGCAACGAAGCCATTCGCTTCACCTCGTCACTCTTGCGCAATACCACGATGACGTAGAACAACACCGCCGCGAAGGCTATTACGAAGAGGAACAAACCCGCCAGAGGCCACATCAGGTATTCGTTGTCTTGAAAGAACCATTTGAACATCTCAGTCGCCCCCCCGAATCGCCACGCCGGCTGCGGTGTCCGGCCCCGTCGGCTGCGGCCCGCGACCGAGGCGCTGCAGGTAAGCGATCAAGGCGGTCATCTTGCTGTCCGGTTCCATCAATACGTCCTGATCGGCCAGGTCGTCGGAGATGAGACGTCCCTGACTGAGCGCCGTCTCGGTAGACGCCGCGATCTGCGCATCGTCATACGGAACGCCGAGTGTGCGCAGCACCTCCATCTTCTTGGCGGTACCGGCGAGATTCACGGTCTGATCCTTCAGATGGGAATACATGGGCATATTGGACCCCGGCGAGGTGTTGCGCGGGTCCATCATGTGCAGATAGTGCCAGAGGTTGGCGTAGCGGCCACCGAGCCTGTGGAGGTCCGGTCCCGTCCGTTTCGATCCCCACTGGAAGGGCGTGTCGTAGATGAATTCCTCCGCCCGCGAGTACTCGCCGTACCGCAAGGTCTCGTGGCGGAAGTACCGGATCATCTGGCTGTGACACACGTAGCAGCCCTCGCTGACGTAGATATCGCGGCCTTCGAGTTCAAGGGGGCTGTAGGGCATCTGGACAAAGACGTATTCGCCTGTTTCGGCATAGACCGAATCGGCGTAGGCCACCTGCTGGGGAACATCCTTCTTGGCGATGACCATGGGAATGATCTCCGCCATTCCACCCGCCAGGATCGCGAGCAGGACCAAGACGGAAAACGCCACGGAATGGCCCTCCACCAGATCGTGCCAGCTCTGCCCCGAACGTTTGACGCCGATGGACATGGCCGCCGAAATGATCACGACGATCAGACCGGCCACCGCGACCGCACTGCCCAACACACCGGTTGCGAAGAGGATCAGCGAGAACAACACCAGGAGTGTTGAGTAGACGACCGGCGCACCGCTGATGAGCTTCCAGAAGCCGGGGCCGCTCTTCGTGTAGCCCTGGACCTCGACCTCCACGTTGTGGGCCTTGCCGCTGCGGATCGTCATCCAGAGGTTGATGATCATCAAATGCGCGCCGATGAGATAGACCAGCCCGCCGAACAGGCGCGTATGGTACATCATCTTCGAGGCCAGAAGACCCTCGATGAAGTCGGGGTACTTGAGGAAACCGTCAACGTCCAACGCGCGCCAGAAGAGCCCCTGGCTCACGCCGGAAATCCACATGGAAACGAGATAGAGCATGATGCCCAGGGTGCCGAGCCAGAAGTGGGCCTCGGCCCATTTCACCGACCAGAGCTTGGTCTTCCACAGGCGCGGCACCATCCAGTAGAGCATACCGAAGGCCATGAAACCGTTCCAGCCCAGGACCCCGCCGTGTACGTGGCCGATGATCCAGTCGGTGTAGTGGCCCAGGGCGCTGACGCTCTTGATGGACAGCAGCGGTCCCTCGAACGTGGACATGCCGTAGAAGGTCACCGCAACGATGTAGAACTTGATGACCGGGTCGGTGCGCAGCTTGTCCCAGGCCCCGCGCAGGGTCAGCAAACCGTTGAGCATGCCGCCCCAGGAGGGCGCCCACAACATGATGCTGAAGATCATGCCCATGGTCTGGGCCCAGGCCGGCAGCGCCGTGTAGAGCAGGTGATGCGGTCCGGCCCAGATGTAGAGGAAGATCAGGGACCAGAAATGGACGATGGACAAGCGGTAGGAATAGACCGGCCGCCCCGCCGCCTTGGGCAGAAAATAGTACATGATGCCGAGGATCGGCGTCGTCAGGAAGAAGGCTACGGCGTTGTGGCCGTACCACCACTGGACCAGCGCGTCCTGCACACCCGTGAATATGGAGTAGCTGTGCGTCCAGCTCGTGGGGATCTGCAGGTTGTTGACGATGTAGAGGACCGCGATGGTCACGATCGTCGCTATGTAGAACCAGATCGCCACGTAGAGATTGCGCTCGTTACGCTTGCCCAGGGTCCAGAAGAAGTTCACGGCGAAAACGACCCAGACCAGTACGACGGCGAGGTCGATGGGCCAGATCAGCTCCGCATATTCCTTGCTCTGGGTAAGACCGAGCGGGAAGGTGATCGCCGCCGCAACGATGATCAACTGCCATCCCCAGAAGTGGATCCAGCTGAGGGCGTCCGACGCGAGTCTCGTCTTCAGAAGACGTTGGGTCGAATAATAGACACCGGCGAAAATGCTGTTTCCGACGAACGCAAAGATGGCCGCGTTC
>DAOVZQ010000181.1 GCA_030635025.1 bacterium | reverse complement strand
GATCGAGGCAAGCGGCGAACTCGCCAAGCGCGAGCAGGCCGTCCAGGAACTGATCAAGCCCATCGGCGAATCGTTGGCGAAGGTGAACCGGGAAATCGATGACCTGGAAAAACGGCGCATCTCGTCCCACTCGGCACTGGAACAGCTGATCACCATGGTCGACGAGAACCAGCGCGCCCTGAAGAACGAGACGAGTAACCTGGTCAAGGCCTTGCGTCGTCCGGAAGTCAGGGGGCGATGGGGAGAGTTGCAGTTGCGCAAGGTCGTCGAGATGGCCGGCATGGTCGATCATGTGGACTTCATCGAGCAGACCACCGTCGAGGGTGATGCTGGGCGCCTGCGTCCGGACATGATCATCGAATTGCCCGGCGGCCAACAGGTGATCGTCGACGCCAAGGCGCCCCTGGACGCCTATCTCTCGGCCGTCTCGGTCGATGACGACGAGGAGCGTCGCGCCCTGCTGGACGATCACGCCCGTCACATCCACGATCACATGAAGAAGCTGGGCGCCAAGACCTACTGGCGCGAGTTCGACCGTGCGCCCGAGTTCGTGGTCATGTTCCTGCCGGGGGAGAACATCTTCGGGCAGGCCCTGGCCCAGGATCCCTCGCTGATCGAGAAGGGCGTGGACGAGAAGGTCATCCCCGCATCGCCCACGACGCTCATCGCCCTGCTGCGGGCTGTGTCCTACGGCTGGAACCAACAGCGTCTGGCCGAGAGCGCCGAGAAGATCAGCACGTTGGGCCGGGATCTGCACAAGCGTATGGGCACCATGGCCGATTTCATGAGCAAGGTGGGGGTGAACCTGGGCCGATCGGTGGACAGCTATAACCAGGCCGTGGGATCGCTCGAGCGGACCGTCCTGCCCCAGACACGAAAATTCCTGGATCTGGGCGCCGGCAGCGGCAAGGACATCACCGAGCTGACGCCGATCGACAAATCGGTGCGCGACATCCAGGCTCCCGAATTGAAATCTCCGGATGCCGACGTCACGAAAGCCGAGGAAGGTTGACGTAAAAAAACGGCGCAACCCGTTCGGGCCGCGCCGTAGCGATATCCGTATCGCTCAGACTCACTCGATGATCTGCAGAATATCCAGGGCCTGGTTCGTTTCCTCCAGGATCAATTCCTTGTACTTCATGATCTCCGGAATCGTGGTGCCCAGTTCGTTGAGCGCCCAGGGATCGCATTCCGCATGGATCAGGCTGGACGGAGAGCCCATCCCCAACTCGTAGGACACATGGTCGGCCACGTGGGTCAGGGCCACCAGGCTGGGATACGACGAACCCGAGCTCAGCGAATGATGGAACTGGATCGCCTCGGTGAGATTCGACGGGAAATTCCAGCTCCTCAGGACCGCCTTGGCGACCGAGGCGTGATCGACGTTGAGCAGGTCATGCTCGGCGTCGGTCCAACTCTTGTCGTTGTCCAGGGCGTAACCGCAGACTTCGCTGAAGTCCTCGGGGAAATACTTCATCATGATCATCTTGCCGATGTCGTGCAGCAGACCCGCGACGAAGGTTTCTTCCTGCTGCTTCACGCCTGTCCGCTGGCCCACGACCTTGGCGACGCTGGCGGCGCAGAGGCTGTGCTTCCAGAAATCTTCGACGGGAAAGCGGCTGTCCTCTTCGGCGCCCGACACGTAGTCGAAGACGCTGATGGCCAGGGCCGCATTACGCACGGTCCGGAAACCAAGAATCACCATAGCGCGACTGATGGTGTTGATTTCCTTCTTGTAGCCGTAGAACGCGGAGTTGACCAGTTTGAGGATCTTCGTGGCCAGGGACTGGTCACGAGAGACGACTTCCGCGAGTTGAGGCACCGAGACGTTGGGGTTGCTCATCTTGCTGAACAACTGCTGATAGACGATGGGAAGCGTTGGCACTTCCTTGACGATCAGCTTAAGGTCCCGGGCCTGTATCTTCTTAAGCGACATTGTTGTTGCGGTCGACAAGAGGCTCCTCCTCGTATCCTTGCTGTCTGGGTCCCGTCAAGCTCTCGCCTGACCCCTCTGCTTATTTTTCGGGCTCGATGACGGGGTATCCAGTGGATGCTGCGATCACAATGCAAGATATCGGCCATATATAGACCCCCTTGAGTCGAAAACGAGATATACGAACCAATATTAACGAATCATTGGAAGGGGTGCGCAAAAAGCCGGAATCGCAGCCGTCAGGCGAAGATCAATCCGGGTCCCCCGGAAGAGGCCGGACGAACTTCGCCGATTTCAACGGCGCACAGGGCGCCCGCGGCCAAGGCCGCGTCGCGGGCCTCCTCGAGGCGGTCGAGGGGGATGCTGAAGAGCAGTCCGCCGGAGGTCTGGGGGTCGTTGACCAGGCCGATCATATCCTCGGCGAGGGAGCCGTAGTCGATTCGGGTCTTGGTGTAACCGCGGTTGGCGTTGGTGCCGCCGCAGGTAAAGCCTCGACCACAGAGGCCGACGGCGTCGGGCAGCAGGGGGAGGAGCGCGGTGTCGATGGTGAGTGTCGCGTTGCTGCCAAGGGCCATTTCCAGGGCGTGTCCGGTCAGGCCGAAACCGGTGATGTCGGTGGCCGCGGTCGCACCGTGGTCGGGGAGGACGGCGCCGCAGGCGTTCAGCGCGCACATGGTTTCGACCAGCGTGGCGTAGTCGGGGTGGTCTTCGGTCAGGACACCTTTCTTGAAGGCGGCCGCCAGGGCTCCGGTCCCCAGGGGCTTGGTCAGGACGAGCCGGTCGCCGGGGTTTGCGGAGGCATTTCGCAGTATGCGGTCCGGATGCACGACGCCGGTGACCGACAGGCCGAATTTCACTTCGGCGTCCCGGACCGTATGACCGCCGCCGACGGCGGTGCCGGCCTCAATACATTTGTCCGCGGCGCCGGCGAGGATGTCGCCGATAACCTCGG
The DNA here is from genome assembly GCA_030635025.1 of bacterium. GTDB lineage: Bacteria > Krumholzibacteriota > Krumholzibacteriia > LZORAL124-64-63 > LZORAL124-64-63 > JAHIYU01. Next base: position 3,103 of record DAOVZQ010000181.1, on the reverse strand, counting down.
GCGGGATGTCGCCCTGGGGGTACCCGAGCAGGTTGAGCGCCAGGACGGGCCGGCCTCCCATGGCGTAGACGTCGCTCAGGGAGTTGGCAGCGGCCAGGGCGCCGAAGGTGCGGGCATCGTCGATGATGGGCGTGATGAAGTCGGCTGTCGAGACGATCGCCAGACCACCGGGCACGATGCAGACGGCGGCATCGTCCGCCGTCTCGGTGCCGACCAGCAGGTCGTCGTGGCGGGTGTCGGGCAGGTTCGCGAGCAGGGATTCCAGACCCTCCGGGCCCAGCTTGGCCGCTCAGCCGGCGCTCTTGGCGTACCGTGTCAGATGAATCTTCTCGTCTGGAAGCATGCTCACCCCCTCCCTGCTTCGATCAGAAGTTGAAGGCGTCCATGAACTGGAACGCCGCGTCCCCGTCCTCGGTGATCGCCAGCTCGAAGCGGAACTGGTGGTCCGAGATGTTGATGTGGGCGCCGCCGCCGTAGCTGTACAGGGTATCGCGCGTCTGGTCGTTCCACCAGTTCGTGCCCGCGTCGCAGAAAGTGTGCAGGCCGATGCCGATCACGCGTCCGTCTCCCGAAATGGGCATGAGGAACAAGGGCCAGCGATACTCGACGCTCAGCAGAAAACCCTCTTCGCCCGCAAGCGATGCGTAGTCGTAGCCGCGGATGGTGTCGGCGCCGCCCCAGAAGAGCATGTCCTCGGGCCACAGGTCGCCGTCCACGCGACGGCCCCACGCGCGCAGGGCCAGCACGTGCTCCCAGGGCAGGGGTACGTAGCTGCGCAGATCGCCCGTGAGCAGAGTGTACGATTCGTAGAAATTCGGTCGGTCCACATGGTCGATCGTCAGGCGATGGTATTGCCCACGTGTCGGGTACGAGGCGTAGTCACGGCTGTCGACGCCGAGGGTGCCTCGCCACACGATGCGACTGCGGCTCGCGGCTGCAAAAATGACGGGAAGTTCGGAGGTTGCCGACTCCTGCTCGAAGCCGTGGAAGGCGAGTCCGGCCTTCGCGAACAGGGGCCGCCTGAAGTCCCAGCGCACATGTCCGGCGACGGCGTGACGATTGAAATCGAAATCGAGGAACTCGAAATCCGCGCTCTCCCAGAGAGCGTCGATCCCGCAGCTCAATCCCTTCACGCCGAAGAGCCAGGGGTGGCGCCAGCCGAGCTCGTAGCCGTGACGGCGGTACCAGGTGGCGGCCATGGAGATCAGCTCGCCACGTCCGCGGAAGTTGATGTCGTAGACGCGCGCGCCCAGCAGGACGTCCCAGCGCGGGTCGTAATCGATGACCGGATAGTACCGGGTGGTCCGGTCCTCCTCGACGATCACCGTGACCGGGATCACGTCGCCGTCCGAGTCGTCGTAGTCCATGTCCACGAAGGCGAACCAACCCAGGTCTTCCAGGTGTTCCCAGGATGCGTCCAGCGCCGCGAAGTCGAAGGGCTCGCCTTCGGAAAAGCCCAGCTCGTGCAGGATGAGGTCGGTGCGCGTGCTGGTATTGCCCTCGACGGCGATGGTGCCGAAGACGGCGTTCTCGAAAGCGGTGGCGTCGTGCAGCGGCAGGACGACGCAGGCGACGCCGAGCGCCGCCAGGATCAGAAGTCGGATGTGTCGGTGGATCATGTCTCTACCATACCCCTTGGCTGGATCGTGTGCCGTCGAATCCGCGCCAAGGTAACACGCTCTCGTGGTGACCGGCAAGGCGACACAGTCATCGAGGTCAGGTCGGGACGGTGACGGTCCTGTCAGCAGGCAGGAACGATTCGTCGATCTCCATGGCCGTACACCCGAGGCCGTATGGTGCGAGGTCCACGGCCAGATCTTCGGGGTGGAGGGTCGTAAGTGCCGTGCGTTGATCCTCGATCGTCGCGCCGGGGCCGCAGGCCTGGGCCAGCCGGATCGTCAGCAGCGTGGGCATGATCCGCGACAGCATGTCGTAGCATATGCTTTCACCCTCGCCGGCGTGGTTGCGCAACATCTCCTGGTAAAAACGGATCGGTGATTCGATTCGCACGTCGAAGCTGCCGGAGGCCCGGCGCGTCGCGGGAGATCCGGGAGCGACCGGCGGCACGGGGATGACCTGCTCCCACGTGATCCTGAGACTTTGCTCGGTGTGCATGAAATACATCAAGCCGTCGGCCGGCAGGCCATTGGCACCGATCCCCAGCAGGTAGGCGCCATCGGGGAAGAAGGCCCGCTGTTCGCCGCGCGCCGTCAGCAGGGCGACCTGCCCTGGGTTCAGGACCAGGTGCAGGGTGCGGCCGTCCAGGAAGCACAGATCCAGCGGTCCCTGGACGACGCCCTTGTCGGGATCGATCCTCCAGGTGATGGGTGTTTGCTTATCGGTCCATTGCTCCCAGGATATGCGGTTCATATCGGAGAGGTGATGATCGAGGCAATACAAGCCTCACTCCCTTCTCGGCATGGGGCTCATGCCGAACTCGGACTCCCAGCCCAGTCCTAAAAGTTGATTCCGATTCTCCGCCGTTTCGGCGAAAGCCTCCAGCGTGAGCGTGAGGTAGTGACCGCCCTCGTCGAACTTTTCGGAACTGCACTCGGGCTTCAGCACGACCAGCGACAGGTGCCAGGCCTGCTCGAGCAGCATGATGAGTCTGTTGTCCAGGTCGCGCAGTTCGTCGATGGTCTGTGTCAGGGATCCGGACAGCTGGATAGCGCCCTTGCGGTTGAGGTGGGTGATCAACGCGCCGATGTCCTCTACGAGTCCTTCGAGGCTTTCAAGCTGGTGTTGATTCATTGTAGTCGATCGGAGCTCCGACGTGGTGAGCAGGCGCTCGGCGATCTCTTGGAGCATCGTGCCGAGCGACAGCCGGAACATCTGCTCGTTCTTTACGGCCGTGGAGTTGTGACCGTAGAAATGGTATTGCGGCAGCGAAAGGAAAATCCGAGTCATCTGTGACGGTGTAATCGTCGCGGCGTGATTCATCGTTGCTACCTCCGGAGGACGCCCCTCCTGGACCCCCCCCCGCATGTTGTCTACATGGGCATTACCGCTGTCTACAGGAGTTATCGACCGCAACGGGCCATTCTTGATAGGTCAGATGGAGAGAATTCGAAATTCGACGGTGGAAGGCGGTCAGGCCATGATG
>DAOVZQ010000054.1 GCA_030635025.1 bacterium | reverse complement strand
GATCACTCCGGTCGCATGCTGATGATCCACAGTCGCTCTCCGTACACGACACACGACTTCATCAACATCCTGCTCAGGCTGCCCCTGGACATCCGTAACGCCATGTATGTGGAGGGTGGACCCGAGTCGCAACTCTACGTGAACGCGGGGGGCGAGCGGCGCGAGTTCGTGGGTAGTTTCGAGAGTGGATTCCTGGAGAGCGAGCTCAACCGGCGGGCCTGGCCGATTCCCAATGTGGTCGCCGTTCGCGAACGGGTGTCCGCTACGCCGTGAGCGGAGCCGCCCGCCCGTCTTCCGACAGCGATCGTTAATCCTGCTCGTATTTTTGGCGCAGTTCCTCGCTGTGATGGAGGATGTCGTGCGGTGTGGAGAAGTGCTCCATCATCTGCTGCAATTCTTCGTTGTACTGGCAGCGTAGGCTGACGCGCCGCTGCCGGTAGGCGTCGTGAATCGCCGTCACGAGTTCGTCGAAGTCGCAGGGCTTCAGCAGATAACGGAAGGCTTCGAGCTTACCGGCCTCCAGGGCGGAGTCCAGTGAGCCGTGTCCGGTGAGCATAATGGTCTCGATCATGGGGTGGCGCTCCTTGAGCTTGCCCATGACCTCGACGCCGTCCATCTGAGGCATCTTCAGGTCGAGGATCGCCACGTCGATGGGGTACATTTCGCTCAGATCCAGAGCTTTTTGTCCCGAGGTCGCGAAGACGACGTCCATCTTGCGCTTGTTCAGGCGCGCGGCGAGCAGGGTAACCAGATCTTCTTCGTCGTCCACGAGCAGGACCCTGATATTGCGTGATGCATGGTCACTCATAGCGAACTGTACTCCAGGTTCGAAAAACAGCCAGATGACGATCTTCGATCAATAATATGTGTAGTCGGTGTTGATCCCAAGCAGAAACCGGCGAAACCGAGCAGTTGACGTCATAGGCCGCGACGGTATTCCGGGGTCAGCAGACCAGGATCACGTTTCGCGAGGATCTCGCGAATGGCGCGCAGGCCCTTTTCCCGGTCGGTCGGCAGGTTCAGACGAAGGGGCAGATAGTTGCTGGCGTGATTGGTGTGGAAGGCGCAGCGGCTCAAACGACTGCGGTCCACGAGAATCTCCAGTTCGGACAACATGGCCCAGGGATCGGGAAGTGTGTATTCGCCGCGTGTCTGCGCCTCGTGTAGCGGAGTGCCTGGAATAACCGTGGTGGTCAAGGCGCCCACAAAGGGCGGGTCCATCTCGGTGAGCAGGTCGGCGGTGGCCTCGGCGTGCTCGCGGCTGCGTTCGGTACCGCCCAGGCCCAGCATGACGATCACCGAGTGGCGGATTCCGGCCTCGCGCAGCCGGTGCGCGGCGGCGGCGGTCTCGTCGCGGGACGACCCCTTGTCGATTCGGCGCAGGGTCTCCTCGTCGCCGCTCTCCACGCCGTGGTAGACGATACCGAGGCCCAGATCGTGCAGTGTTTTCAACTCGTCTACGCTCTTGCGGAGTATGGTGCGCGCGTCGCCGTAGATTCCCACGCGCCGAACACCGGGAACGCGATCGCGCAATCGTTGCAGGATGCGGGTCAGTTTGTCGGTGGACAGGACGAGCGCGTCGCCGTCGCAGAGAAATACGCGGGGGATGGGATGGCCTGCGGCGGCCGCCTCTTCGATATCCGCTTCGACGGTCTCCCAGGGCTTGATCCGGAAGCGTTGCTCATCGTCCCTGTACATGGCGCAGTAGGTGCAGCGGTTCCAGCTGCAGCCGACGGTCACCTGCAGCAACAGGCTCTCGGCCTCGCTCGGTGGTCGGAAGATGTTGCCGATGTAATCCACCTAGAAGACTCCCGTCCATTCCCCGTCACGCATGATTTCGCGCTTGCCGGCCGGTGATTCGAGGATCAGCGAAACGACGGTGACATCGGGCTGCACTTCGGGGATGTAGACCCGGTCGATGTGAACCACGGCGTCGGGGGAGCTGAAATCGCCGGGGGCGACGCTGCCACCGAAATGGTCGCTGCGTCCGAAAGCGATGTGCAGGCCCAGTTTCTCGTCCAGCAGGATGGTGCCGACGGGCTTGAGACCGAAATCGCCCAGAACGCCGAGTCCCAACTCGGACAGGTTCGCGTAGGCCGGCTCGTCGGCGATGTATTTGGCCTCGCGCTCGCTGTGCGGACCCTCGCTGAGTACGGCGACGGCCTTGTTGCCCTCGATCCTGTAGAGCACCACCTCGTCTTCGAACTGCACGGGAAGTTCGCCCGCACTCAGGCTCGGATCACCCTCGAGATTGCCCTCGTAGGGCACGACGTAGGTTTCGCCCGACGGCAGGTTGCCGGCGGCGCCGTTGACGGGGAAGAGTCCGCCCGAGGCGTGGGCCGTGTTGTGACGCAGGTCCAGGCGCAATTCGTGTTCGGTGCCGCCGACGCGGGTTGTGACCACGGCGCCGGTGGCTCCGTCGACCAGATCCTTGAGCAGATCCACGCGGCGGTTCACTTCGGCGTAGTCGATGCGCAGGGCGGAGATCATCGAGGGCAGGAAGCCCGGCATGGTCGCCGCGCGCATGGCGTGGTCGCGGACCGCCACTTTCAGCGGCGCGGTGGCGGACAGTTCGGTGGGCGCCAGAACCAGGCTGTGCGATTCGAAAAGGTCGGCGAAGGGGAGCGTGTCGCGGCCGGCCAGATCGTCGGCGTGGGCCAGGACTTCGCCCGGGATGGGTGCGCAGGTCGCCGGCAGATCGGCGTTGTTGCCGCCCGCGTTTCGATACCAGGCCACCGTGATTCGGTCCAGGCCGAGATCCTCCTTGGCGCCGTCCAGCATGTCGCCCCAGCCCGCGGCCATGATGCGGCGCGCGGCCCAATCGGGATTGTCGGCCAGGCGCTCGTCCGGCAGGTCGACGATGATCGCCAGCCCCTTGTCGGCGGCGGCGGGCTTGAAGACGCGACTGACGAGGCGCACTAGATCGGCGGCGGCGAGGGCTTCGCTCATGGTCTTTCCTTCGGCTGGAGCATGGTGTGACGGCGACACAGTATAGCAACGGGCGCGACGATTCCCAAGATTACAGTGGCCCCGAAGGTGATTCAGGGTTTATTTTGGCGACAACGGAATCACACCGGTCCCGGACGGGGCCATCAAGGAGCGAATCATGAACCGCAACAACGATACGAATCTCGCCCTCTTCCTGGATTTCGACAACGTCGCGATCGGCGCGCGTGACGCGCGACAGCGCTTCGACATCGACCTCGTACTCGCGCGACTGCTCGAAAAGGGCAAGATCGTGGTGAAGAAGGCCTACGCCGACTGGAGCTACTACCAGAACTATATGGTGGATCTCCACGCCGCGGCCATAGAGATGATCGAGATCCCATCGCCACGCCAGAGCGGCAAGAACAGCGCGGACATCCGCATGGTCGTCGACGCCATGGACCTCTGCTACAGCAAGGACCATATCGACGTCTTCGTGCTGGTGTCAGGCGACTCGGACTTTTCGCCCCTGGTCTCGAAGCTGCGCGAGAACAACAAGGAAGTGATCGGCGTCGGCATGAAGGGGTCTAGTTCGAAGCTGCTGATCGCCAACTGCGACGAATTCATTTTCTATGAGGACCTCAGCAAGGGGCCGGTCAGCGTCGAGTCCGTGAACCTGGACACCGTTCCGGCCGACAAGAAAAAGCTCTTCAACCTACTCGTGACGACCATCGAAGGCCTGACCCGCGAGCACAAGGGGCCGCTCTACTCATCCCTGGTCAAGGATACCATGAAGCGCAAGAAGCCCGACTTCAACGAGCGGTCCTGGGGGTATTCGTCCTTCAGTGATCTGCTTGAGGAGGCCATGTCCCTGGGCTTGTTGACCGCCGAGCGGGACGAGCGCGCCGGCGGCACGTTCGTGGTGACCGCCGTGGGTGGGACGCCGGGACCTCTTCCCGCGTCCACTGGGCCCAAGCGGTCTTCGCGCCGTAGAGGCCGTCGACGCGGGGGGCGCGGTGGTGACGCCGCACGTCAGGACCAGGCTGCAGCCGCCGAGACGCAGGATAAGCCGACGACCGGAGAGAAACCGTCGAGTCCGGACAAGCCGAAGCCCGAAAGCAAGCCGTCCGTCGAGACGAAGCCCACGGCGGAGAAGCCGTCCAGGAAGAAGGCGGCCAAGAAGGCCCAGACCAGGAAGGTCGCCAAGAAGGCTCCGGCCAAGAAAACGACCAAGAAGGCCGTGACCAAGAAGCCCGTCGTCAAGAAGACGACCAGGAGGGCCCCGGCCAAGAAGACGACCAAGAAAGCCGCGGCGGGCAAACCGGCCAAGAAAACGACGACCAAGAAGACCGCCGGAAGACGGACGACAAAGAAGTCCCCGGCCAAGACGTAGTCGGAAGGCGCGCACCATGGGCGATGCCCCCGCACAACTCCCGGACAACGCCACCTGGCGCGAGCGCCTCGAACACTACCGGTCCCACGAGCCGGTGGTGTACGAGCAGATCATCCGGCATTTCCTGCTGGTCCTGCTCGAGGAAAACCTCATGGACATGGAGGACCTCGAGGCCGAAGTGGCCCGCGTGGCGGGCGATACCAGCTTTATCCACTGGTCCAATCCCAACCGGCCCGAGCCTTCGTTGTCCGAGCAGGCCGTCGAAGCCCTGCGCGATATTGTGCGCGAAAAAGCCTCCAACTTGTGGGACGACGACAAGATCAACGACCTGATCTTCATGGCCCTCAAGAAGGATATGGCTCTGCATCTGACCGAGTTGGCCGAAGACCCCTTCGCCTCGTGGGAGGAGATCGGCCAGGAAACCCTCGAGTTCAGCAAGATGCCCGTGGGCGGCTCGACCCTCTCGCTGTCCGATGCCATGGGGACCCGCGTGGCCCTGATCCGACGTCTGCTTTCGGATCAGTTGGAGTTCCTGGAGATCGCCAAGAACAGCCTGACGATCCGCGACTTCTCGAGCATCATCTCGCGCGTGATCGGACCCGAGCGGGGCCTGGGCAAGCTGGGCGGCAAGGCGGCGGGTTTCATCCTCGCACACGACATACTGGACAAGGCTCGCGCCGAGGGCCGGCCCGTGGGCGACATCAGTACGCCACGCACCTACTACAGCCGGTCGGATGTCATCCTTGATTTCCTGAAGGCCAACGGTCTGCTCGATCTCGCCAACATCAAGTACCGCGAGGGTGAGGACCTGCGGCGCCAGTACCGCATTCTGAAGCGCCTGTATCGTACCGGCCGCTTCCCGCCCTACATGATCCGCCGCCTGACCGACATGCTCAAGAAGATGGGCAAGACGCCGCTGGTGGTACGGTCGAGTAGCCTGCTGGAAGACCGTCACGGTTCGGCGTTCAGCGGCAAGTACACCAGCTACTTCGTGGCCAACCAGGGCACTCTACGCGAACGCATGCAGGAATTGCTGCGGGCGGTCGCCCAGGTCTTCGCCAGCATCTTCAATCCGGACGCGATCACATACCGCAAGGAACGCGGACTGCTGGACTACCACGAGGAGATGGCGTGCATCATCCAGCCGGTGGTCGGCATCAAGCTGGGGCGTTACTGGCTGCCTGCGTTCGCGGGCGTCGCTTTCGGCGCCAACGATTACACGTGGACGCCGCGGCTCAAACGCGAGGACGGCATGTGTCGGGTGGTGGTTGGTCTTGGCACCCGCGCGGTGGACCGTGTCGGCGAGGACTACCCGCGCCTGTTCGCGCCCGGCCAGCCGAGCCTGCGCACCGCCGTGGCGCCGGACGAGGTCTTGCGCTACAGCCAGCACTTCGTGGACGCCATCGATCTGGTCGAGAACAAGTTCGAGACCATCCCTTTGGCCGAATTGATGACCGAGGCGGGCGCCCGCTATCCGATGGCCCAGCAGATCTTCTCCATCTGGCGCGATGGGCAGCTTATCCCGGCGACGGGGCTGCTCATGAACGTGGATCCAGCCGACCTGGTTGTGACCTTCGACGGTTTGCTTGAGCGCACCGGTTTCGCGAAGCAGATGAAGGAGATCCTCGACGTGCTGGGCGAGACTTATGGCGGGCCGGTGGATGTGGAGTTCGCTCACGATGGGCATGAGCTGCATATCCTGCAGTGTCGGCCGCAGAGTCGGGGGGAGGAGTATGCGCGGGTCACGGTGCCGAAGGACGTGCCGGAGGAGGACAAGGTCTTCACGGCGAGCAAGTACGTGCAGATGGGGCAGGTCACGGGGATCGAGTATGTGGTGTACATCCCTAACGAGGCATACGCGGCCATTGAGGATTACGACACGTTGCTGGCAGTAGGGAGGACGGTCGGGGAATTGAACCGGGTGTTGCCGCACCGGAAGTTCATCCTGATAGGGCCGGGGCGTTGGGGGAGTCGCGGGGACATCAAGCTGGGCGTTCGCGTCGACTACTCGGATATCAATCACTCGCGAATGCTGATCGAGGTGGCGCGGCGCAAGGGGGATTACGTACCGGACGTTTCTTTCGGGACGCATTTCTTCCAGGATCTACTGGAGGCGGATATTTCTTATTTGCCGTTGTATCCGGATGATGAGGGGGAGGTGTTCGACGAAGCCTTCCTGCTAGGCTCGATCAATGTACTGGGCGAGTTGCTGCCGGACCGGACGGGACTCGCTAAGGTGGTACGGGTGATTCGCGTGCCAGCAGTGGCGAAGGGCCGAACGTTGAGCGTGATCATGGACGGGGAGGCGGGGGAGGCCTCAGGGTTCTTCAGTTAGTCGTTCCTTTTTCGAATACAACCAATGGGACCGATTATGCGATTCATCTACTTGTTTCTGCTGATATCAGTCATGTCCTCTCACGCGTTAGCAAGGACATGGATTGTGGTTAAGGATGGAACGGGGGACTACACAGTTATCCAGGATGCTGTCGATGCAGCAACTGCTGGCGACACAATCAGCATAGGCCCCGGTCGCTTCATAGAAACGACACTATATCCGGTGCCCAGTGGCGAATGGACGCCACATAATTATGTGGTCATTGACGAGAAAGCTCTAACACTTATTGGCTCAGGTGTAGATGTGACAATTATTGGACCTGAAGAAGCATCGTATACGACTGACCAGGATCCTTTTGGGATTTCAGTGTGGACAGATATCTCTTCAGTTACAATCGAGAACTTAACTGTTGAGAATGTTGCACGGGGCGTTGTTGTCAGTCATAAAGATATTGTAATTAGAAACTCGAGCTTCAATGGATGTAAAATGGCGGTTAACATCTGGGTATTTGATGGTGGTGAGATATCGGATTGCGAATTCAGGGATAATGATATGGGCCTTCTGGTTATGACATGTGATCGTCACTTGGAAATATCCAGGTTGAATATGGTCAATAACAACCTCGGAATTTCTATCCAATACTCTGATAGTGTCTATGTTAATAATTGTGAGGTAGTTCAAAGCCGGGTGTGTATTCAATACACAACGGGATCGTCTGGAGTGGTTTCAGGCTGTAGATGTCTACAAACTGTTAATTTTGGCATATCGGTATCTCAAGCGGCTAGTTTGAATGTTGTTGATTGTAGAGTGGAGGGTTGTGAGTATTTTCAAATCGATTGCACATCGTGTATGGACTTGATTGTTGCTGATTCAATATTCACAGGGGCGAGTCTTGCGACAGTAAGAATCGGGAATGGCAATGTAATGATGACCGGCAATCATATTCTAAACGGAGGCGGACTGACTATCCGAACGGATGGGTATCTCAATCCTCCAGACATCACTCTTGACTTCACTGGTAACTATTGGGGGACAACGGAACCTGATACTATTACAGATTGGATTCATGACGCAAACGACGATTATGGCTGCCATGCCTACATCGACTTCGAGCCGTTCTCGGCGGTACCACTCCCAACAGATATCAAGAGCTTTGGTGACATAAAGCGTATGTTCAGGTAGACGATCTTGGCCTACACCCGCCCCCGCAACCGGCAAGCCTCCGCCACCCGCTGAATCGCAATCATATAAGCCGCATCCCGCATATGCACATCCTGGCTCTCCGCCAGATCCGCCACCGCATGGAACGCCTTGGTCATGATCGTGTCCAGCCGTTCGAGCACCTCGTCCTTGGGCCAGAAGTAGTTCATGTTGCACTGTACCTGCTCGAAGTAGCTGCAGGTCACACCGCCGGCATTGCACAGGAAATCGGGGACAACGTAGATACCTTTTTCGGCGAGGATCTCGTCGGCCTCAGGCGTGGTAGGACCATTGGCGCCTTCGCACAGAAACGACACACGGTCGGAGATCATCTTGGCCGTCTCGGCGTTGACCTGGTTTTCGAGGGCGCAGGGCAGAAGGATGTCGACGTCCTGCTCGATCCAGGCGCCGCCGTCGAGGACTTCGTAGCCGGCCGCCTTGGCCTTGTCCTTATCGATGCCGCCGAAGCGGTCGGCGAAGCTGCGCAACTCATCCAGATCGATGCCGCTCTCGCGCACGAAGCTGTAGCTGGTCTGGTCGGCCTGGTCCCAGCTGGAGACACACACCGTCTTGCCGCCGAGCTTGTGGTAGAGTTCTATCGCGAACTGGGCCACGTTGCCGAAACCCTGGAAGCTGGCGGTGGTCTGCTTTACGTCGATGCCCTTGCGGTTGAGCGCCTCGCGTAGCGTGTAGATGGCGCCGTAGCCGGTGGCCTCGGTGCGGCCTTCGCTGCCGCCCATGCCCAGGGGTTTGCCGGTGATCATGCCGGGGAAGTGGCCGCGGTGGATCTGCTCGTACTCGTCCATCATCCAGAGCATGTGTTGCCCGTTGGTCATCACGTCGGGGGCGGGGACGTCCTGCACGGGGCCGACGTTGCTCGCCACCTGCCGCACCCAGCCGCGGCAAATCGCTTCCTGCTCACGCATCGACAGGTGATGCGGGTCGCAGATCACGCCGCCCTTGCCGCCGCCCAGGGGGATGTCGACCACGGCGCATTTCCAGGTCATCCAGGTTGCGAGGGCGCGGACCGTGTCGACGGTTTCCTGGGGATGGAAGCGGATGCCACCCTTGCAGGGGCCGCGCGCGTCGTTGTGCTGGACGCGGAAGCCGCGGAAGATCTTCATGCTTCCGTCGTCCATGCGGACCGAGATGTTGAAGTGGAATTCGCGGTCAGGGTTGCGCAGGAGGTCGCGCGCGCCTTCGTCGAGATCGAGCATGCCGGCGACCCGGTCGAACTGTTGCTGGGCCATCGCAAATGCGTTGAACGATTTGTCTGCCATGGGGACCTACTCCTCGAAAAACCCGACCCGACTCACGAATGCCGTAAATCTACACGGATCGGCTCCGGGAACAAAGAAAAACAGGGGCCGCGCGGTCGGGATGACCGCGCGGCCCCTTCGGGTGGGTGTTGAGGGCGACTACTCGATGTCGGCGATAGCCACCTCGGGCTCCGCGTCGATCTCGGCCACGGTCTGGATCGCGACTTCGGGCGTCACCGTGAAGGCGGCGGCCAAGGCGATCAGATCCACCGGTGCAGCGTCGGTCTGCGCGGCGGCGACTTCCTCGACCCGCGCCAGGCTAACACCGGCTTTGGCGTAGTTGGCGTTGGCGGCGAGGGCCGCAGTGTAGGCCTCGAGCGCCTGGCCGGAGTGACCGGTC
>DAOVZQ010000471.1 GCA_030635025.1 bacterium | reverse complement strand
GTCGAAAACGCCCGAGTCCGACTCACGTCCCGGTCCTTGGGGCAGGGTCTGGTCCTCCGGGGCGTAGTTGATGCCTGGTCCGCCACCGGGTGGGGTCGGAACGAGGGACCGCTCCCGGGCTGGATTCGAGCCGGCGATGGCCGCTGAAACGAGCAGGGTTGACAGAAAAAGCATCAAAACCAGGAAACGGATTTGCGCGGACATATGGCTACCCCCCGGAAAGCAAAATGTCAGGACGTTATTCAAACGACGAAAACACCTGAAAATATCTTATCATATATCAGAATGAATGAGAAGAGGAGAGAGCCGAAACCGCTTCCCGGGCTCGCCGGATAGTCCATACCGAACCACCGTTATCTAAATAATATCAACATGTTACACATATTTGCCGTCGCTCGACGGCTTACAATTTCCAGGTCAATCCTGCCACGAGATATGTTCCCCCAAACCATCCGCCCCAGACCTGATCGTCGTTGTTTTGCGGCTGGTCCAAGTCGTCATCCGGGATCGCCCCGCCCTTTTCCACATCCACCCACAGAAATTGCTGAAGGGACAGGTTGAGTACGCCGTTGGGCCACAGCCTCACGTCCCCCCGCAGGAGCAACGAGCCGAGATGGAGCCTGCGAACGTCGAGTTCCCTGAAGTGATAATCCGTCCGGCCGAAAACCAGAAACGCCGGTCGCCATGTGGCCAGGGTCGCCTTGGGCGTGATCCTGTAATACGCGCCGCCCATCGACAGGGTCACGTCGCGTCCCTCGCGCGTGTACAGGGCGGAGACACGATCCCAGTCCAGGGACAATTCACCGTAGGCGATCTGCTTGATCCCCATCAGATCGATAACGGTGGACGTGAAGGGCCAGCTCTCGATCTTGGCTCTTCCGCGGCCGTCTAGTCGGCTCCGCGCCCATTCGGTCTGGAGGCGCCACGGTCCATGTGGAGTCCAACTCCAACCCAGCACCCGTGAATGGAGGTCGCTCTCCAGGTAATTCAACCATCCGAATTTCTGGCCGCTCTTGTAGGCGCCCGCCTCTACATCCGTCTCCATGTCGGATTGTCTGTAGATGACTTCGTGTCCCCGTCCGAGATCGCAGGACAGGGTGCCTCGCCACCCCCGATGGACACCCTCGGGAGACAACTCGTAGCGATGCTCGTCGGTAATATCCGTGAGGGAGTAGAGCTCGGTATCGATCCTTTCCAACTCGCCCGCGAAACGGCGCCAGGGTTCGATGCGAATACCCGTCCGCCAGGTCCACCGGCCGAGGTTGAGGCCGCACTCCACGAGATCGTCGATCACCCGGCTGCCGAACAGCGTTCGTGATTCCGTACGATGATGCGTGGTCTGCACGGTCAAGCGGTGATCGGGAGCAAAGCGTACGCCCCAGCCCAAACGATCGGCCGGCAGATTCGAATCGGTTTGCCGCAGAGGGCCCATAGCCATGAACTCCAGACCATGGTCGCGCTCTGCCACCCGCAAGACGGCGCCCAGAATCGAACCCGAGCCGCCCAGTCGGGTGGCGCCATCGATGCCGTCGGCCCAGGTGGAGACGTCCATACTCCTCAGCGAGACGCCCATCTGCACGTCCCAGGCCCGGTACCGGAAGGGATGGATGTACCGGGCCGTGGTCACTCTGTCGAACGCGCCCCCCTCCCCTGCGGTCAGACGCTTGGTCAAGGGTTCGAGGTGGCGGTGTTCGAATCCGAAGACGGGGCGCTCAGTGGAGGGACAGGCGGACCAGAGGCCGGCGTCACCCGACAATGTGGACCGGAAAGCATCAGGCAGAACACCCGACGCATCCGCATCGCCGGACATCATTAGCCCCAGCATGGCCTCGGGGATCTGGCCCGCCGCGAGGGCGGACCAGATCGAGATCAGCAGTATTGTCACCAGGGTGGTGATGCAGCTCGGAGAGCTGCGGAATCGAGCGTCCATTGGGGATCAAGGCCCCCAGGGATCGACGGTCGGGGGCTCATGCGTGTCCGACCAGTCGAGAACGTAGGATTGCTCCCAGTCTTCCTCCATGAATCCGAAGACCGTGCACACATCCGTTCCGCTTGTCATGTCCGGCAGCAGACCGTTGACGGTCGGATGGGGCCAGGCCGCCGCCCAATCGGCGAAGGACTGTTGCTCCCAGGTGATTCGTGCGACGTGAACCATTGTGTCGGCCGTCTGGTAGGACATGTTCCAGTCCATGTCGATCGTATGCTGGCCGGACTCCAGGTTACCCCAGTAGGAAAAAGAGAAATAGGCGGTGCCGGTCCATGCGGGATCGGCCTCGAGCGTTGGGAGATACGAGGCGATGAATTCATCCGCCGCCGTTACGAAATCCTCGTTGTACTCCCACATGTTGGTGTAGTCGACTTCGCCGTACTCAAAATTGACCGAATAATAGAGTTCGTAGATGGTATACGGCACATCGATCACAACACCCTCGATAACGCCGTCGTCACGAACACTCTCGGCGTCCCCGTGGCCCGAGACCTCCAGCGTGACCGTATAGGGCGGCAGGAGCTGCTTCATGTCGGCAGAAGGCGCGCTGAAGAAGTCGAGGAGGTTGACCGTCAGTGCAACATCGGGAGTCCACGAGTAGCCATCCCAGTTCTCCGTGTGTACGACGTCCTCTTCGAAACCCTGACGGATGTGGGGCAGGTCATCGGCCTGGAATTCGAGCAGGTCAGCCACGGCAAGATGGTCAGGGTCCGTCAGTAGGAGGTCTTGGTCCTGTGAGTGGGGTTCGTTCAGGAGCGAGGTGATGGCCGCATCGATGTCGTCCACGGCGTCGGTGAACCTC
>DAOVZQ010000400.1 GCA_030635025.1 bacterium | reverse complement strand
GAGCTGCCCTTCCGGGCGGAGGAGGAGTTCGGCGGTCGGCGGATCACCGAGATCCTCGACTACCTCGCCGAGCAGCGGGTGCTGCACGCGGCCGAGGGCCGCTACCACTGGATGGCCGACACCTATCCCGCCGAGGACGTGAGCCTGCGCAGCGCGGCTCCCGAGAACGTGGTCATCGTCGACACCTCGACGCCCGCCCACGCGGTCATCGGGGAGATGGACCTGTTCAGCGCCCAGGAGATGTTGCATGACGAGGCCATCTATATCCACGGCGGCCAGCAGTACCACGTGGACAAGCTGGACTGGGAGCGACGCAAGGCGTACGTGAAACCCGTGAAGGTTGACCATTACACCGACGCCCAGCGCAAGACCGAGCTGAAGACGCTGGACGACGAGGGCGGCGCCGGGTTCGTGCTGGGCCGGAAGGGCCTCGGTGAGATCGGGCTGATCTCCAAGGTTACCGTCTACAAGAAGATCAAGCTGGGCACCCACGAGAATGTGGGTGCGGGCCGCATCCACCTGCCCGAGATGGAAATGCATACTACAAGCTTCTGGTGGGAACTGCCGGACGAACTGCACGCACAGATGGCCGACGCACGGCTCGACCTGGGCGATGCGCTCAAGGGGCTGGCCCATCTGATAGGCTGTGTGGCGCCGGCCTTCATCATGGCCGATCCGTCGGACGTTCGCACCCTGCCCATGGTCAAGTCGCCGTTCACGGCTCATCCCACACTTTATGTCTACGACGCCTACCCCGGCGGAGTCGGTTATGCCAAGCGCATCTTTGGACAGTTCGCCGAGATCGTCGCGGCGGCGCATCATCACCTTGAAGCGTGTCCCTGCGAGTCCGGGTGTCCGTCGTGCATCGGCGCCGCCGTGGAATCCGGCGCCACGGCTCTCGACGGCGCGCGTTGGATTCTGGGTGCCTGCCGGGAGTCGGCGTGAGATGGATCTGCGCAAGCGTTTGGCCAGGCTCGACCGCAGCGGCGCCGCGAAGTCCTCGGTTTCCGCCGCCGCGTCTCCCGTAGGCGATCCTGGCCGGCTGGGTCTCGAAGGTCGGGCTGGATCGGCCGGACCTGTCTGGGTTCGCGAACATCGTACACGGCGCCCCCGACCACCACGGGACGTGGCAGTGCTCAATCGCCTGACGACACGTCGCGCCCCGGACGATCTGACCCCCGAAGACCTTCTTTTCCTCGATACCGAAACCACGGGTCTGGCCGGGGGAACCGGAACCCTGCCCTTCCTGGTGGGGCTGGCCTGGTGGCGAGACGGACACTTCCATATCCGGCAATACTTTCTGCCCTCGCCGGGAGCCGAGCGTTCCATGCTGACGGAGTTGGTCGATCTGGCCCGAGGCTTCCGGGCCGTCGTCACTTATAACGGTCAGACGTTCGATCTTCCGCTGCTGCGGACACGCGGCATTCTCGCCCGGAAGCGAAACCTGCTTGGTGAGCTGGTGAGCTGGGACCTGCTGCCCGTGGCGCGTCGATTGTGGGGGCGACGTCTGGCCGATTGTCGACAACAGACCGTCGAATCGCAGCTGGCCGGTATTGTCCGCGGGGCCGGAGACATCGAGGGCCAGCTCATTCCGCAGGCCTACTTCGCCTTTGTGAAGACGGGCCGGTGGGGGACGCTACGCACGGTGATCGAACACAACCGGCGCGACATGACGGGTATGGCGGCCATTCTGGGAGAGGCCCTGGGGCAGGCCCTGCTGCTAAAAAAACCGCATACCCGGACAGCTCTTCCCTGGCAGGATGCCTGGTCTCTGGCGCGGTTGTGCGAAAACTGCGGTGACCGGGAGAACGAAGCCCCGTGGATGCTGAGGGCGCTGGCCGACCTTCCCGCGGACGCCCTGCCGCCTCGACGTTTTCTGGTGGACGCCGTACGCATGATCAAGCGAACCCGGGACTGGCGCAGGGTGGCCGATCTGCTGACGCTACCGGAGGCTGTTCACGGACGTCGGCCCTGGTCGAATCACGAAGGGGCCATCCTGTATGAGCACCGTCTTCCGAATCTGTCGAGAGCGCTCGATTACGCCATAGCCCTGGGTGATGCTCATCGCCGGGAGCGTATCGAGGCCAAGATCATTGATTGACCGACGGGGATCGTGCATGATGATCGCCAATCTTCTGAAGGGACCGATATGTCGCATGTGACTCGCGAAGACGGACATCTGGTGGTGGCGGCCGTCCGGGTGCTCGCGCATAGGCTGGGCGGGCCGCCCACGCCCGAACAAGCCGCCGAATTATTGGGCATGGCTCCGGAAACCGTGCGTCTGCACGTAATGGCGTTGCAGGAAGCGGGCATTATAACGTTGGTCACCAGCGCCTACGAGAGTCACCTTGAGGTCCGTGATCACGCCCTCCTGGATCAGCTCGAAAAGGGCACCGAGCAGGCGGCCATGGACGAAGCCCTGGCGGAGTTCGATCAGCGGAAGCAGGAGGAAGCCGAGCGCATGTCGCAGCTCTTCACCGACGGCGAACACGAGCGGCGGCGCAAGGATAAATTCAAGGGCATGGACGAGGGACTGATGAACTTCGAGAAGAAAAAACCGCGCAATCCGTTCGGTGACGACGACTCGTAATCCCGTTTCGCCGGACCCGACGATAAAAGAAGGCCTCCCCATGGGAGGCCTTCTTCGTTCGGCACAGTGAAGCCCGAGATTACTCGTCCCCGTACAACAGGTATCGCCGATCGTCGATCTTGGCGGCGGCGAGCTTATCCACGTACCACTGCTCGATGAGATCATTCTTCCGGGTGGTGATCAGGGCCTCGTAGAGGGAGGACTGCACCTCGGCATAGGCGTCCTCGTCGAAGTCCGACTTCCAGAGCACCTTCATGGCGAACAGACCCCGATTGGTCTCGATCCGCTCGACCAGTGAGCCGATCGCGTTGTCCACGGCGGCCTTGTTGAAGTCGGTGTTGTAACCGACGTCGATGATGTTGCCGGTAGCCGTGAAGGTGTCCGTGACGGCATGGCTCAATTCGAATTCGGCGGCCACGTCCGCCAAAGCGCGCCCCATCTGCAAGGCTCCGATGGCAGGATTCAATTTCGCGTTGGCCATGTCGGTTTTCCTGGCGCGGTTGACCTGGACGACTACCTGCGGCTCGATGTCGGCTAGGGGTGTCGGGCCTTCGGGCAGGTACTCGAGGTTACGCATCACGTAGAAATAGTCTTCGTTCGTAAAGACGCGGCTGATGTCACCCTCGGTGGAATTGAAGGCGAAGAAACTGCCCTGGACCGTATTGCGATAACCGGGAACGTCACGGCCCTCGTGGACGGGCCGCGGAAAGAAGACCTCAAGGGCGGCGTCCTCGGCGGCTTCTGAGAAACCGACGTCCTGGGCGTCGTTGCGGAATTCCACGGCCTGATCGTAGAGCGCCGTCAGGGGCTC
>DAOVZQ010000116.1 GCA_030635025.1 bacterium | reverse complement strand
GCGGTCTCATCGAACGGCCTGAGTCTGGGCACATTCACGTCCAATGAGGGCGCGATCCCCTTGATCAACATCAACCTGAATGAGTTCGGAGAGCTTATTCTGACCATCGGTGCGACGCTCACCGTCGATGCCACGAACGCCAACGTCGGCCCCGCACAAACCGTCTCCTACACCATCACAACCATCTACAACTAATTCATAGGCTTAGATCGGCATGTCGATTGCAATATCGACGTCAGCCGACATTTGTCTGTGTCTGTAACTGTAATGTTCACTTGCTTTTCGCATCACGGAGGTCAGTAGATGCGTCCAACTCGATTCTTCATCCCGCTGATTGTGACTGTATTCATGTCGATCGTAGGCGGAATAGGGCTACAAACCTGCCAGGCCCAGGGTGTGTCCGTAACGCCCCTGCGCGTTCTATTCGACGGAAGGACGAGATCGACGACGGTCTTCCTGTCGAATCGGACATCGACCGCCAGCTCCTACCGGATCGAGCTGGTCAATCGCCGGATGCTGCAGGACGGTGACATCGTCACCGCGGAAGAGGCCATGCCCGGCGAGTACTTCGCGGACAAGCTGATCAGCTTTTCGCCCCGACGGGTGACGATCGCACCCCAGGCGGCCCAGACGATCCGATTGCTGGTGCGACGACCGCGCGGGGACATCCCGGACAACGTGGAATTCCGGACGCACATGTCCATCCGCTCGATCCCGCCCACACCCAGACTCGAGGACATCGAGAACCTGGAGCGGGTCATCGATGAGGAACGGATCTCAGTCCAGCCCCAGGTCACCGTCGAGACCGTGATTCCCGTCCTCATCCGCTTCGGCGACCCCAAGGCGGAGATCAGGATCACCACACCCAGATTCGTTCACATAGATTCCGAACTGGGGTATTCGACACTCACGGTCGATCTGGAACGTAGCGGGGAACGCTCGGTCTACGGAGATCTGGAGGTGTTCCACACTCCGGTCGACGGAAAAGAGGACCGCATCTTCATCACACGTGGATTGGCGGTCTATTCGCCGATCCTGGTGCGCACCAAACGGATCCGATTCAGGGACGTCGATCCCGCGCGGCTGACCTCCGGCACGCTCCGGGTCCGATACACCGAAACACCGGACATGCATGGCGATCAGACGGCCGAGCTCATTTTCAAACTCGACCCGGGGTTCCAGGGAACTCAATGAAATCCGGGCTGACACGAATCGCCGGGGTCTTCGCGACCCTGCTGGCGGCCGGCTGGCTTCTCGGCCCGGTCACCCCGGTCTGCGCCCAGCAGACCGAGCGATCCCTGTCTACGCCCGACCATCCCCTCCCCGTCCAACTTGATCCGGACGGGTTGCTGGTCCTCGAAATCCGCATAGAGAAAAAGAGCAGCGGCCACGGCATGTTGGCTTATCAGCATGGTGACGAAATCATGTTGCCCCTGGGCGGCATCACTTCGATCGTGGAACTGGCGATCATGGTCGACGCCGCCAACGGACGGGCCGCCGGCTGGATCGTCGACGAGGCCCGCACCTTCGTGCTGGATATCGAGGCCTGGACCCTCGAGCGCGAAGGGATCGTCGAACCGTTGCCTCTGGAATCGGTGGCCCTGGACGAACAGGACATCTTCATCCGGTCCGACCTGCTTCAGATCTGGTTGCCCATCGACCTGGACATCAACCTCGCCCGCATGAACATCACGCTGAAACCGCGTGAGTTGCTCCCCTTCCAGGCCCGTCTCGATCGCGAAGAAATGCGCGCCCGTTGGCTGGCGGCCCACGGCAAGGCGGATCTGGCCTATCCCCTGCAAGTGGCCCCGTACCGCATGTGGAGCTGGCCCATGACCGACGCCACGTTGGCGCTCAACAACACCGTATCCGGTAATCAGGTGCGCTTCTCGTCCCAGAGCTGGGCCGACTTCGGCGGGATGTCCAGCAACCTCTTCTTCACACATGTCGGATCCGAGACGCAAAAACGGACCACGGCCCGCTTCAAGACGGGACGTTGGGATCCCGACGGCGGACTGCTGGGTCCCATGCAGGCCACCCGCTACGAGCTGGGCGACCTGTATATTTCCCGGGTTCCCCTGATCTCGGCGACCAAGCAAGGCTCCGGCGTCACGTTTTCGAATCAGGATCTCTACCGCAGCCGCGAATTCGACATGACCGAGATCCGGGGCGACGCCACGCCGGGTTGGGAAGCCGAACTCTACATCAACGACTCGCTCTACGATTTCCAGACCATCGGGGAAGACGGGCGCTACGTCTTCGAGGACGTCCCCATGGTAGTGGGCAACAACACGTTCCGCACGGTGCTCTATGGCCCACGCGGTGAGAAGCACACTGTCGTGGATCACGCCAACATCAGCTCCGAGATGGTGGACGTGGGCGAACTCAAATACACCGCGACGATGATCCGCGAGGGCGCCTCCCTGTTGACGTCCAGTCCGGGAGAAGCAAGCCGGATGGACAAACCCTGGAGCCATCAGGTGGAGCTGGCCTACGCCTTCTCGAACCGCAGCGCTTTGGTCGCCGACATTTCCAGCCTCGATTTCGGGGGGCGTCGCGAACTGTTCAGCAGCCTGACCAGTCACAACTCGGTGGGACCCGTCCATGTGGAGGGCATTCTGGGTGCGAGTGCTCGTGGCGGGCGGGCCGCATCCCTGGGCGCCCGGTCGAGCCACCGGGGCCACAACATACTGATCCAGACCAGCCTGAACGATGCCTACCGGGCCGAATCGCCGGACGGCTACCAGTACATCCACCGCCAGACCGTGACCCGGGGCAGCGGCACCCTGGCCCGCACGGCCAGCCGCAGCCTCTCATACGGAATCTCGATGGTGACTCGAGATTACCGGGACAGCGACTTGAAAAGTGACCGGGAATACCGTTTCCGTCTCTCAGGCAACCTGGGCCGAATGCTGCTCTCACATTCGCTCTCATCCAATCGACGCATATATAACGATATCGACGATCATTATATACACGGGACCCAGCTGCTGCGGTCCTGGATCGGACCGGTCTCGGTGCGCGGCGACATCAACTACGACGTCGAGCCTCTGCGTCTTCGCTCCGCCACGGCCACGACCACCGTCTACAGGAACGATCGTCTGCAGGCGACCCTGAGACTGAGCCGCTACATGCGTTCGGAATTCGGCGACAACAGCGTGAACCTGGCGATCACGCGCCTATTCGATCATTTCACCCTGGGATTCAACCTGAACCGATACTCCGAGACCGGCACAACCTTCGGCATCACGCTGGGGACGTTCCTGGCCCGGGACAACCGATCGAACACCTGGACGTCCACGCACCGGCGATTGGCCAACAGGAGCGCGGCGTCGGTGCGCACCTTCGTGGACATCGACAACGACGGGACCTACAACAACGACGACATCCCCCTGTCCGGCGTCGGATTCCTGAACCTGACGGCGTGGCGGGGCATTCGGACCAGCGATAGCGGCATCGCCCTGTTGCCGGGACTGATGGTCCACCAGGCCCAGACCATCGTACTGGACCTAACCACCATCGACGATCCGTACCTGGTTCCGATCAACGAAGGCGTCAAGGTGCTGGGCCATCCCGGCGGCATCGTCGATGTGGAATTGCCCTTCGCCTTTGCCGGCGAGATCGAGGGCATGATCGTCGACGCGGCCTATCCCGAACAGATCGTACGGCACCTGGGACTCGAACTGCTGGATGACGACGGCAAACGCGTCAAGGCGACGGTTTCGGAATTCGACGGCTACTATTTCTTCTCCGGCGTCCTGCCCGGGAGCTACAGGCTCTCCATAATCCCCTCTACCCTCAATACCGGAATCTTCGAGCTTCCCGAGCCTCTCACCGTTGATGTGCCGGGGCAGGGCGGGTTCATCATCGGGCCCGACATCATGCTGATCCGGCATACGGTCGAGCCGTCGAGCGGCCCCATTGCGCAGGCGGATCTCTCCGAAATCGAATCGGTGCCCGTGTGGGGCGTTCCCGAAGATATCGTTCCTGAACAGGCCGCCGAATTGGCTGTGGAAGCGGACGAGGATATATCCGAGACGATTCCGGAAGTAGACATCAAAGTCGAACCGGCGGTGGATATCCCAACGCCTCAGCCGGAGCCCACACCGCCACCCGACCGGAATTCCGGCAACCGGGGCTGTCGACTCAAATAAAACAGTGGATTATTCGTACTCGAGGACGAGCAGATAACCTTCGGCCGGATTCCCCAGCTCCGCCCCGATGGTGAGATCGTATTCCAGCAGCAACTCCCCGGCATCGTCATGACGGCAATCCACCGAAGGGGATCGTGCGCCGTCCCCGTCAAAAGTCAAACCGGTCCAGACAACTTGAACGGTGCGCTCCGCGGGTCCATCCACAAGAAAACCGATGGCTTCAGCCGCCAAGGCCGTCAACTGAGCCTGATCCGGAGACTGCAGGGGCAGAGCCGCTCCAACTCGACGAATATCGACACTGGGCACGATCTGAACACGCGCGGACGTATGGAGGACGGCAGCCTGGCCGGCGCCGACCGACAAAACCATCAACAGGGCCATGCCCGGAAATGCATGCCGAACCTTCATGAGATCGTCCCGACTCTGTGAAACGTCCATGGCCAAGAATGCCCAACACACCCCTTGAAGCCTCGCAGTATCTTATCACGCCTCCGAAGACCCTGTAAACCGCCTCAGATTTTTTTGCATTTTTCCCTCAAGTTCCTCCGGGATCTTCCGAATTGTATGCTCGTGGGTTGAGAATTTGAGGTCCAGCCCAACTTAGAAGTCGATGGAGTGACCCAACGCGCTTAAAGGAGTATGTAATGAAAAACCTCAAGGTTCTCTCAACTCTGGTCTTCGTGACACTGTGTGCCGCTAATGTGATGGCTTTCGATCTGGCGACCACCGCGGCCGTCGAGGTTGTTGAAGGCATCACGCTGGCTCAGACGACTCAGATGGATTTCGGTCAGGTTGCCGACCATAACGGTACGCTGACCGTGGTCACCGATGCCGCTGTGGCGATGACCGACCCGAACTTCATCTCGTTCGACGACACGGGCTACACGCCCGGTATCTTCACCTGTACCAGTATTCCTGGTGCCTCGGTGAACTGCTCGTTCGTCGATGACGATGATGTCGCCGGCCTGAACCTCTCGGCCTGGGCCGTCTCCGTAAACGGTGGCGCCGATGAAGCCAACCTGCTTGCCATCACCCAGACCAACGCCGATGATACCTGGAACATTGGCGCCACCCTGACGGTCGTCGCCCTCGACGCCATCGTGGGTGTCCACGTTCCGGGTTACACGATTACCGTAGTGCTGAACTAACGGCACAAAACGGTTAAGGATCGAGGGAGGCTCACATAGAGCCTCCCTCAATCTATATCCCCCTTGCACCCCTCCGGCGGCTGTGACACTCTCTCCCTATCCATATGAATCATCCGCTGCAGGACTCAGGGATAGGGTGATGATGCTCGAGAGGACCGCAAGGAAGCGCCGGCACTGGATCCCTTGGATCGTGCTGGCTTTCGTGTATATGGGAGCGTGCTGCGCTTCATCGACACCCGATGATGTCGTCGTGCGGGACCGTGACGCGATCACCCTGCGTATGATCCAGTTGGCCCAGGCCGGCCGTATCGAGGAAGCCCGGACCCACCTGCGCGCCTACCTGGCCGACCGTCCCTCCGACGGCACCATGCTCTACAACCTGGCCTGCCTCGACCTGATGATGGACGAAAAGGATCAGGCCCTTGTCGATCTCGAAGCCGCCCTGTCCAGCGGCTACACCAATTTCCGGCTGATCGACAACGATCACAGCATGAAGCCCCTGCGCGAGGACCCCCGCTTCATCGAACTCATGGAGACCCACGAATCGGCCCTACGTGATACGTTCCAGGCCCGTACGGTGACGATCGAGGAAGGCTATCTCCTGTCGGGAATCCTCCTCCATACCAACGATGCGACGCCATCGGCCCGGGCCGAACTGGAGCTGACGTACGACCGTGATGCCCTCGACGTGACCCTGACCGTCCAGGACCCAGACTATCGCGATGATCGACTTCCCTGGGACGGCGGCTGCGGCGTCCTGGTGAACCTGATCCGCCCTATCTCTCACGAAGATTATGAATCGCGGCGCTACCATGCTCTCGGCTTCGGTGTGCAGAACGGAGAGCCCGCCGGTTATCTGGTCGCCCACGACGGCGTCGTTCTGATGAGGCCTCTGCCGGACACGACCCCGGTCATCGATAGGCAGGGCGACACGATCGTCTACCGGATCACCATCGGTTGGGACGTCTTCCACCCCTACGCGCCGCCCCTGGACCAGGACATGGGCCTGAACATCTTCTATCTGGGCGCCGGCGAACCGGACGATCGCCCCGTCCTGTCGCTCATGCCCGAAGACCGTCTGAGCTTCGAGACCGAACCGTGGCGCCGCTACGTGCCGGTCAGCTTCTGGACCAGCGACCGCAGCCGACCGGTGTTGCGCGGCCGTATCTATGATCGTCTGGTGGAGTACGGCGAGGTGAGCCTGGAATTCGCCCTGTGGTCCCTGACCTCCGGACCGGGCACGTACCGGCTGTCGGTGGTCGACACGCTGGGCGCTCCGGTCGCCAACCCGCCGCCCAGGGTCGTGGATGTCGATTGCGAAGAAGGGTTGAACTTCTTCAACGAGACATACGATCTCGGTGATCTGCCGACGGGCACCTATCGCCTCAACATGATGATAGAAGGACCCGACGGCCTCCCAATGTCCCTCGACGAAACCTTCTCCCAATTCCGGGAAACCTGCCTCGACCAACTCAACGAACGCATCTACAGGCTCCAGGGCTACGAAGGCCCGATCCTCAGGTACCATCTGTTCGTGCTGGCGCGTGACCTGGATCGACGTCATCCCCAGGACGCCACGGCCCCTTTGCTGGGTACCTATCGAGAACTGGCCGAACTGGTCGAGGCCTGCGAAGCCGGAGGCTCCTGTCTACCCGAGAGCGGCCCATTCCTCGGGGGATTCGCAGTGGACACCATGACCCAGCGCCTCTGCGCCATGTATCTGCCGCCAGGGCACGGCGAGTTGGCAGATCCTCGGCTGCTGATCGTGATCCCGCCGCGCCCCGGTGTGGAGATGGCGCTCGCCGAAGAGCTGGGCAAGGCCCTCGGCAGCCGCCCGGACGTGATCGTGCTGGTGCCCCAGTCCCACGGGATCTCCGGCCTGGCCCTGCACGCCGCTTCGTCCCAATCGGCAATGGCGGTAACCTGGGCCCGCGGCCTATTCGATACCGATCACGTAACGCTCGTGGGTCTCGAATCGGGTGCCGACGCG
>DAOVZQ010000373.1 GCA_030635025.1 bacterium | reverse complement strand
GTGGGAACAGGGATTGACCCTCAAGAGCGAGCATCCGGGATTATTGCGGGAAATGGCACGACTCCATCTACAGCGGGGGCAGGAAAGTCAGGCCTACGGCCTATTAACCCAACTTGTCCGAGTCAGCGGCGGCGACGGTTGGACCCATCGCGCCTTGTCGGAGTTGGCGCGCAAGCGTGCCCTGTGGCGACAGGCGTTGCGTCACTGGACCGATGCCATGAGCTTCGGTCCCCGCAACGGGGCCGATCTGCGCAGAGCCGGTGAGCTGGCCATCCTGGCCGGCGATTCTGACTATGCTGTACGCGCCGGTCTCGGCGCCGTCGAAACCGATCATTCGGCCGAGTCATACGCCCTGTTGGGCGAAGCCTATTTCGCTTCACGGGATTTTGCCGCCTCCGAGACGGCCCTGCGGGAGGCCCTGCAGCGCAATCCGGACCTGTCGGCATCTCGATTCCATCTGGCCAATGTTCTGGAACTTCAGGGGCGCGTCGAGGAGTCCGAGGGAGAGTTCCGTCACTATACGGCCATGGAACCAGACGATCCTCTCGGATTCTACAACTTCGCGGTGCATCTCGATAAGAGGGGCCTGACCCGCGAGGCTCTGCTCAACGCGGAGCAGGCCAGCGCCATAGATCCGAATCTGGCCGGGCCGCGAATCCTGCGCGGACAACTCCTGGAAAAACTGGGGGACGACACCGCGGCCCTGCGCGAAGCCGAGACCATCATGAGTTTGCCCGGCGTCGACGCGGATCGCGCCGAAGCCTGGCGGAACGACCTTCGTCTCCGTGTGGCCGCGGCTGATTCCTCGGCGGAGGCGGGCCTGGTGCAGTTGATGCACCTGGTAACGCCCGACAAGGAGGCGATCGACCTGGCGCAGGCGGATCTGCTCTCGGGATTGGATTTTTCGGTTGTCGTCACGCTCTACAGCGTAGGCGCAACCGCGGCGCAGGGCGGAGTCATCGGCTGGATCGATCCCCGCGACATGGTCGGCGATCTACGCCGGGCCATCGAGGCTCTGGACATACAAGAAATCAGCCCTCCCGTATCGTCGGGAGGGCTGTATCATATCTTCAAACGGGTCAGATGACATCCCTTGCAGGGACGTGGGGTCAGACGACCTTGCGGACGCTACCCGTACGAATGCAGCGCGTACACACGTATCCGCGCTGGACCTTCCCATTCATCTCGAACTTGATCTTCTGCAGATTCGGCAGCCAGCGATGGCGAGTGGTGTTGTGAGCATGGCTCACGCGGTTCCCGTACTGAGGGCCTTTTCCGCACACCTGACACTTACGGCTCATCTCGATATTCCTCCTGGGTGCTTGCATTGACAGACACGGGAAATTAACATCGCATCGACGGATTCGCAAGGAAAATCACCCGATTACGGAGGTCGGGCTTGGCGACGATCGCCTGGGACAGTCCCGTACAATTCCTGAAGGGCGTGGGGCCTGTCCGCGCCCGTGCACTGACGCGCCTGGGAATCGACTCGGTTGGTGATCTGCTACGCCATTATCCCAGAACCTATCTGGACCGTACCAACGTCACACCCATCCGTAAAGCTGTCACAGGCGCAGAGGTCACTATTTCCGGACAGGTGCTGACCGCCGGCGAGCGTCGTACCCGCCAGCGGCGGACCCTGCAGACCGTTACGGTGGACGATGGAACGGGTGTCTTGTTTTGCCAATGGTTCGGTCAGTCCTATCTCCTGAAGCAGATCCGCAGCGGAACCAAGGTTCTGCTCAGCGGTCGCATCCAGATACACGCAGGGCGCAAACAATTCGTTCATCCAGACTTCGAAGTACTCGACGGAGACGAGTCGCGGCTGCACACGGGCCGTCTGGTCCCCGTCTACCCCTTGACCAGCGGCATCGGACAGCACTGGCTTCGTCGTCTTGTCCACGAAACGTTGCCGGCGATACTGCCCGATGTTCGGGAGACCCTGCCTGCGGATATCCTGCGCGATCGCGGACTCTGCGGACTGGATCAGGCCCTGTCGGACATCCACTTTCCCGATGGCGCAGCAGAGCTCGACCGCGCCCGCAAGCGACTGATCTACGAGGAGATCTTCTTCATCCAACTTGCCATGGGACTGCGTCGGCGGGACCGGGACATCCAGACCGGCCGGCGGCTGGACGCCCCCGGCGACCTGACGAAGCGCTTGGTGTCCACGCTGCCGTTCGAACTCACGTCGGCTCAGCGGTCCGTCCTCAAGGAGATCCTGCGCGACATGCGCAGCGGCCAAGTCATGCACCGCCTGTTGCAGGGCGACGTGGGCTGCGGCAAGACTTTGGTTTCATTGATCGCCGCGCTCTTCGTGATCGAGCAGGGGCACCAGGCGATCCTGATGGCGCCGACCGAGGTACTGGCCCGTCAGCACGGGGAGACGGCCGCGCGATTCTGCGACCCGTTGGGCCTCGCCATCGCCACGCTTACCGGATCCACCCCGTCCCGCGAGAAGCGACAGATTCTCGATACCGTCCACGCCGGGGAGATCGATCTGCTCATCGGGACCCACGCCCTGGTGCAGGACGGCGTGAGCGTGCCTCGGCTCGGGTTGGCGGTCGTGGACGAACAGCATCGCTTCGGCGTCCAGCAACGCGGCAAGGTGGCCCTGACCGCGCGGGACGGCACCCCGCCCCATCTGCTGGTCATGAGCGCCACGCCCATTCCGCGTAGTCTGGCGCTGACCCTGTATGGGGATCTGGATCTGTCCATCATCGATGAGCTGCCGGTCGGAAGACTTCCCATCAAGACGGATCTCATATCCGAGGCCGACCTTCCCGACCGGCACGAAACGATTCGCCGGGAGCTGCGCGCCGGTCGGCAGGCCTACGTGATATACCCGGTCATCGAAGAAACCGAGGGTCAGGATCTCAAGTCGGCCAAGGCTGAGTTCAAGCGGCTTTCCGAAGGACCCTATGCCGACTTTCGGATCGGCCTGTTGCACGGCAAACTCCGCCCCGCCGAGAAGCGCGGCGTGATGGCGGCCTTCACGGCCGGTGATATCGATCTGCTCGTGGCCACGACCGTCGTGGAGGTGGGAGTCGATGTGCCCAACGCCACCATGATGCTCATTCACCATCCGGAGCGTTTCGGCCTGGCCCAACTCCATCAGCTTCGCGGAAGGATCGGACGCGGGGAGCACCCGTCACACTGCCTGCTGGTGAGCGGGCGTTGGCTTCCGCCCGAGACCTTCGATCGCCTACGGCTCTTCTGTTCCCTCACGGACGGCTTCAAACTGGCCGAGGAGGACCTGCGACGACGTGGCCCCGGTGATATTCTGGGTGTACGACAGCACGGCGCACCGGTCTTTCTGCTGGCCAATCCCCTGCGCGACGCTCGAATCGTCGAAGCTTGCGCGGCGGACGTACGGAGAATCCTGGCCGATGATCCGGTTCTGCAGAAAACGAGGCATCGTGTTCTGCGTGATGGTCTGGAGGGCCCGCAGGCGCGTTATGCCGGATTGGCGGTGACGGGATGATTTTACACCATGGTGAACCTTCCCGTTCAAGCGCGGGCGTGTGGCTGCCGAAAGATCAATGGACGGGAGGGTCAATGTCTGGCCCTGCTCCGGAAGAGGATCAAGTGGAAGTTAACTGTACGGCCTGCCGCACCGTCTACTCACTCGATGACGCGCACATACCGCTTC
>DAOVZQ010000198.1 GCA_030635025.1 bacterium | reverse complement strand
GGTGCCCGGCAGCCCTCCGTCTTCCGCTTCGTTCAGGTGATCCAGATACCAATCAATGTATCGCCGCACCTCCTCCGGTTGCCTCCCGTGACGGCACAGGGACAAGGCGTAGAGATTGGCGAAGTAGGGCCGAACGAGCTGCGGACTTGGCCCCACGGGTTCGAAACGGGCCACCACGGCCAGGGCGGGATGCCGCTTCGGGGCCGACGCGCAATCCGCCATGGCGATCAATCCGGCCGCGAGCGCGAGCGCCGCGACGAGATCAATGCATCGTCGCCGAGATCGCGATATCGTCAAGGTCTTCCGTGACCACAAGGATCGTCTCCGTTTCGTTATCCAGTCGTCGGCAGCCGGCCGGTTCATTCACGGTCCAGCGCGACGTAGGCAGGCTCAGCGCCACACCCGCCAACCCGTCGGGGTTGGAAAGCTTCAACACCGCACCGTCGTCGGTCAGGGATACGGTGAACACCGTCGCCCACAGGCGCCGCAGGAAATCCGCGCACTCGCTCATGGTGCGCACCTTGAGTTCCCCTTCAGCCTGCAGGTCGGCAAGTTCATCGAACCAGCTCGCGATCGCCGGTCGATAGTCGAGATCGTGCGTGTACTTGATCAGGTTGTAGGGGTGGGAATAGACCATGCGGATCGTCCGTTCCCGCCGACAATAATCCGTGGTGCCCGATAGCCAGGCCAGCACCTCGTCGGCCGGCAGGGACAGGTGATCGTCCATCTCGGCCAAGGACGCATAACGACCGCGCGGCATGATGGGAAAGGCGATCAGACTGTCGGAGAGACGGGTCCCTTCGTGGAACGACCGGTTGGGTGCACTCCCGGAATCGCCCGTGTAGTAGTAGCTGTCGAAACCCTGTGCCTCGAGAATCGACGTCATCAAGGGCTGCGGGTGGACCCCGGCCGGTGCGGAATACTCTCGCACCGGTGATCCAGTGACGTCCTGCAGACAGTCGCTGTTGAGTTTCACGTACACGGCGATCGAATCGGCGTCCCAGACGCCGCTTTCGACGTTGGCCGCGAAAACGTTGTGGATCCAGCCGCCGTGGGAACCGATCTCGCCCACCGACCGCATGAGTTCGACCTGCTTTCGGCCTTTCCCGCAGGCGCCGAATCCCAGGCCGTCTCCAGGTGCGTTGACCGATGGGCCTGCGCAGACATGGTACGAGCAGGGTACATCGGAACGCAGCAGTCCATGAGCCGCCATGTCTTCGATGGCGGCCCTGTCGTCCGCAAAATCGATGTGCCAGTTGATCACAACGGCTCCGATGCCCTCGGGTGCGATCACCAGCGCCGGGAGTCCCACAACACGGCACAGGAACATGCGCAGCAGGGCGCGCAGGGGCAGATCGTCCGAGTAGGCCTTGAGATGACCCAACGGCATGTTCACGTACATGACCGCGCCGCGTCCTTCGCCGCGCAGGGTCACCGCCGGATACCGAGCTTCGCCTTCGGTTTCGGCCCACGCCAGTACACGCGTCATCCCCCGGCCCGCGACCGGCTCCAGATGACTGCGTGCGATGGGATATTCCAGCCGGCCGTATCCATAGCCCGTCAGATGAAAGGTCTCGTCCAGCTTGCCGGCGGGGATTCCGCAGAACGCGGCGGAAGCACTATCGGCGAAAGCTATGGTGCCCGTCGTATGGGCGCCCTCGTTTCCCATGGCGGAACCGGCGTGCTGCACGCCCGTATGCCGGGCCAGGAAACTGCGGGGCAGCAGGCCACCGGTCTGGCTCTTGATGCCCACGTCGTGAATCACGGCCAGGGCGCCGCCGGCGGCGATGTACTCGTCGAGCCAACGAGCGAAAGAAGAGTGGAGCCGGCGGCACGCTCCGTCGGGCATGATCAGGGCCGGCGCCGTGCGGGCCAGTTTGGCGGGGGGCGCATCCCGCAGGGTGTAGAGATCGACGATCTCGTGGGGTATGCCCTCTTCCTCCAGAACGGAGACATAGGCGTCCAGCACGTAACCGTGTTCATCCGCCAGGACCGGGTTGTAGGCCACCAATACACGGATGTCGTCGCCGGCGGTCAACCGATTCACTGCGCTCTGGGAGAACAAGCCGAAGACCAGGACGGTCGCGCAGGCAAGGACGGCCAGGATCAGGAAGACCCAGCGCATGATACACGCCCCCGTCCGTCGGTGAGGATATAGCCGTGTACGGCCACGTCGGCGTCCATATGGACGGCCAGTTTCCCGATCAGGGATTTGCAGATGCCGGGGCGCCCGACACGAGCCCCGCGCGATAGGTGGATGTTGGCTTGCGAGAAAAGATTGCCGCGCACGGCTGCCCGTTCACCCACACGCACGTCACCCTCGACGAAGAGATCGCCGTGCACCAGCGAACCGTCCTCCATGAGCAGGTCGCCGTAGACACGGGCGGTGTTGCCCAGCACGGCGCCCGCTTTCAGGGTGAGGTCACCCCGGACCACCAGCGGGCGCAGGTGGTCCTCGCCCGGTTCCACGATCAGGTCGTCCCTGTGGAATTCAGCCAGATCCTCAATGGTGCGGATCTCCTCGACATCGGCGAAGGCGGGGGTCTTGGGCGCCGGAGCGCTGCCCGCATCGCCGGTGAAACCCGTGGTGGATACGGGCGCTCCAAAGAGCCGCGAGAATTCCACGCCGTCGCCCAGCGTCATGGCGCCTCCGGTGGCGGCGCTCATCCCCAAAATGCATTCTGAACCGATCGTCACGTCGCCCTCGGCGTCGAGCCATCGTTCCAAACGAACTTTAGCGTCGAGGCTGACGGCCGCCTCGACGGACAGGGTACGCAAAACGGCGCCCCGTCCGATCCTCGCGTCGCCCGTCACGAAGAGCTCACCCGTGCAGGTCGCCTTGCTCTCCACATCCAGATCACCGCGAACGACCATGATCTCGGTTTGCTCCCCGTTCTCGGGAACGGTGACAGCGGCGCTGACCACGACGGTTTCGGGTTTGGACATGACGACTTCGTGTGTGCCGACCGCAACGGCGTCGACGTCCAGTGACCGGGCGAGAATCGCACGCGCCGAACGTCCGAAAAAGCGCGGATCCTTGGCGTATTGCGTATCCACCGGCAACGGATATCGGTCGCGGGGCCAGTAGACTTCGATCAGTCCCGGCACGAACGGCAGGACGATCAGCAGAGCGAAGCAAAGCAGCAGCAGCGTGGCCGCACCTGGACGGGCGCCACTCTCGTAAGGCGGTATCTCCTGCAGCGACGAGTCAAGAGTCAGGGCGGACACCGTATCGATAGACGCATCGTGCGGCGAGAACGAAGCCGGGCCGGAGACGGCAATGACCGGCACCAGCAGCAGAGCCACAATCAGCCATCGATATGCGTGACGCCTCATGCCGATTCCTCCGTGCGGAAACGACTCGTCTTTTCCCACTTGGCGCGCCGGTGGCCGAGACGATCGCCGATGGCCTGGAAGAACCCGGTAGTGACCGTCCAAATGTTCAGCAGGAAGTAGAACATCAGGAACGGTAAAAGCCTGATGCGATGGGTCACGCCGTCCAGGAGACTGGCCGTGGCGATCTGATAGAAGGGCGCAAAGTTACCGAAAGCGCTGTAGGTGGCGACGAAGAGAAAGACCAGCACGCTGTCGATGATCTGCATCTCCCCCATGAAGAAGAGGATCACCGAATCGATAATGCCCGTGAAGAGAAACACGGGAAGCGTGTAGATCAACAGCAGCAGCATCCCGTCGATCTTCTCGGCGCGGGACAGGTACTTCGACCGCAGAAGCGGCCAGAAGTGCTTGAACATGGTGTGGTTGTGGCCGCGGGACCAGCGGCGGATCTGTCGCGACCGCACGCTCCAGGTCTCGGGGACTTCCTCGAAACATTCCACACGGTTGGCGTAGACCACCTTCCAGCCGCCGATATACAGACGGTACGTGAGGTCCGTATCCTCGGCCAGGACACGAGGGTCGAAGCCACCGAAACTCAGGGCCAGGTCGCGCCTGAATCCGCCCACCGTCCCACCGTACTGTGGCATGAGGTGCAGATTGTGACGGGCCTGCTGGTCCACCTGGTATCCCCCGCTGCGCTCCAGGTCGAGCAGGCGCGTCAGCAGGTTGGTCCGGGTGTTGACGGGCACGACACGGCCCATCACCGCACCCACCTCCGGATCCTTGAACGAGATGCTCAGATCACGCAGGGCGCCGCGGCCCGGCATGTAGTCGGCATCGAAAACGAGGATGATCTCGCCGGACGCCAACAGCAGCGCGTCGTTCAGGGCCGCCGGCTTGCCCCGCAGTCCCTCGTGGCGATGCAGGGGGCGGATCACGTCGTGGTCGGCCGCCATCTCGTCCAGGATTTCAGTTGTCCTGTCGTTGGAATGATCGTCGATGGGAATGATTTCCATCAACTCGCGGGGATACTCGCACGCCAGAATGGACTCGAGAGACTGTCGGGCCACCTTCTCCTCGTTGTGCATGGGCACCAGCACGGAGATGCGCGGCAACTCGTCGTCGACGATGTCGTGGTAATAGAGACGCTGATCACCCGTGAGCCGGTTGATGGTGAACAGGTAGTGGCGCACGGCGTAGATCGCCATGATCAGCACGACCAGGATCACGTACAGCTTGAGGATCAGAACGACCATTGCCAGATCTCCGGTTTCCGTTGCAGACGCACCGCGACGATGTTCACGTAGACGGCATAGATGGCCACCATGTAAACGAAGTCGATCAGGGGGCCCAGGGCGAAGAACATGGCGGCCATGTGCAGAACGGTTGTGGCGTCCAGGAGATACAGGAAGGAGGCATATCGCACAGCACCAAAGAGGGCCGCATAGCAGACCGTCAGAACGATGACCAGAAACTTCTCCAACGTCGGTGCGTGGATCGGCGACAGGGCCACGCCCATCACCACAGGCAACAGTAACCAGATCCCGAACTGCGTACCCATGTAGAGCAGCGAGAAGTCGAGGACGTCGTAGGGAAACAGGTGCGGCGCCAGGATGAAGAATCCCGACGAGGCCACGTTCAGCAGGGCCAGAAACACCACGTACACGCGGATCGCCTTGGGCAACGGCCGAATCCGCGGCATGATCACCACCAACAGCACACTGATCACGAAGGCCGTCAGGGCGAAGCGGCGCGACGGGAAAACGCCCGCGGCGTCGAGTACGGGCATGTATGTCACCCAGGTGGGCAGGAAGGTCCAGGTGGTGACCGTCGTGGAGATGCCGCACCAATCGAGTATCCGCGACACCTCGGTCACGAAACGCCCCAGCAGCGGTTGGTGGAACCAGGCGATGAGAAAGTCCATCACGGCCACCAGCAGGAACAACAGGACGGCGGGTCCCTTCCGCAGACGGGCGAGCTTCTTGTAGGCCCGATGGTAGTAGATCTGCTCTTTCATATTTCCGTTCGGGAACGTTCGGTGTCCGGGCCGGGATGCTGCCGGGCGATCATAGCACGATAGTCACGGGAATGGTCAATCCTGAGTATTCCGAGCACCTGGTACGCCCAATGCGCCCACTTGCACGTGCCGTCGCCGTGGGCCGTCGAATTCGCAGAACCAGACGGTCTGCCAGGTGCCCAGCACCAGACGCCCGCTCGACACCGGCACGGTCTGGTCACAACCGAAGAGACTCGACTTCACGTGGGCCGCGGCGTTGCCCTCGGCATGGCGGTAACCCGCCTCCCAGGGGGCGATGCCGTCCAGGGCGGAGGCCATGTCGCGCACCACGTCGGGATCGGCGCCCTCGTTCACGGTCACCGCGGCGGTCGTATGGGGCACCCAAACCAGCACGGCGCCGTCGACGACACCCAACTCGGTCGCCGCGGCCTG
>DAOVZQ010000202.1 GCA_030635025.1 bacterium | reverse complement strand
CTCGGTGTCGTGGGTGTCGCGGTCGGTGTGACGCGGCGGGCGGGACCACATGCCGCGGGTGTCGAAGCGGCTCTCCATGACCTCGTCGATGTCGTCGCCCCGGTCCTCCTTCTGGGCGTCGCGCCGCATCTCCTGGACCTTGCGATAGAAGATGCCGAACACCCAGGTGCGCACGTGCGAGCGTCCCTCGAACCGTTCCGCGGTCTCGATGAAGGTCTTGAAGGTTTCCTGCGTCACATCCTCGGCCCGCTCTTGGTTCAGACCGGCGCCGCGGGCCGCGCGCATGATGTGGGGGAGATAGGCGTGGACCACCGCACGGATGGCCTCACCGTCCTTGGCGCGGATCTTGGCCGCGAATCCCGGATCGTTGAAAGCTTCGGGTCCTGGAGACGAGGACATCTGACTCCCATTGAAAATGATTGTAACAACTCGCGCCCGGGCCGCACTCAGTGGCGTGGACGGAAAGACGCGAGACCATTCGGACAACACGATACACAAGAGTGCTGACCGTGAAAAGCGAAGAGGAGAAACCAATGAATACCAACAATTTCAAACAAGGCGTGATCGGCGGGCTGGCCGGCGGCGTGATCTTCGGAATGATGATGTGGATGATGGGCATGCTGCCGATGATCGGCAAGATGGTGGGCTACCCCAATATCTTCGCCGGCTGGATCGTACACCTGGGCATCAGCGCCTCGATCGGCGCGAGCTTCGCGGTGCTGCTGGACCGTTTCGTGAAGAGCCTCGCGACCGGCGCGGTGACGGGGATGATCTACGGCGCGGTGTGGTGGTTCCTGGGACCGCTCACCCTGATGCCCCTGATGATGGGCATGGGTCTGGGCGTCAACTGGAACGCGACCGCCGCGGTGAACATGGCTCCGAGTCTCATGGGACACGCGATCTTCGGCGTGGCGCTGGGCCTGGTCTACGCTCGACGAAGCCTCTCGCACCGGGTCACGAGATCCGACCCCGAACTCAACGTGCTTCAAGGCGAAGCCTGATTCTATAGATTGCAGGTGAAGAATGGACGGGCCCTTGGGGGTCCGTTCTTCTTTGCCCGCCGTGCACTTCCTGTTACCCTGCTCATCGGAGGGGAGGACCGCCAACGAGAGGTTGCCGATGACGCCGATCGATATCGTCATACGTTCCGCCGTCGCCGAAGACGTCCCTCTGATCCTGTCCTACATTCGCGAACTGGCGGACTATGAGAAGCTGTCCAGCGCGGTCGTCGCCGACGAGGCGACCCTGCATGAGACCCTCTTTGGCGAATACCCCGCCGCCGAGATTCTGCTCGCCCATGTTGACGGTGCCCCCGCCGGCTTCGCCCTCTTCTTCCACAACTACTCGACATTCCTGGGTCGACCGGGTCTCTACCTGGAGGACCTGTTCGTGCGTCCCGACTTCCGGGGACACGGCGTGGGCCGGACACTGCTCGCCCGACTTGCCGCCCTGGCCGTCGAACGCAACTGTGGCCGCTTCGAGTGGTCGGTCCTGGACTGGAACGAACCCGCACAAGACTTCTACAGCAAGCTGGGGGCCCGCCCCATGGACGACTGGACCCTCTGGCGCATGGACGGCCAGGCGCTCATCAACCTCGCCGAGGAGACCTCATGAAGACGATGATTCCGTTGCTGCTGATCGCCCTGCTCTTCGTCGTCGGCTGTGGCGAAAAGATCCCGGAAGGCGATGTGGTCCTGCGCGCCGACCTCGACGGCACCGAAGCCGTGCTCGGTCTGGACATGACCGACGAAGAGGCCGAGCTCATGCTCGAAGACCTGGCCGAGCAGCGCGCCACCTACCGGGACCTGCGCGCCCAATCACCCGACAATGCCGTCGTCCCCGCGCTGGTTTTCGATCCCCGGCCGGAAGGGTTTACGAACGACGCACCCACCCGTGCGGCGCGCTGGAGTGATCCCGGTCGCGTCGAGCGTCCTGCAGATCTGGAAGATCTCGCCTTTGCCACCGTCGGTGAATTGTCGGCCCTCCTGCAGGCGCGCCGCGTTACATCGCTGGAGTTGACCGAACTCTTCCTGTCACGCCTGGAACGCTTCGGCCCTGATCTGGAGTGTGTTATTTCGCTCACACCGGACCTCGCCCGTGAACAGGCGCGTCGCGCCGACGCGGAGATCGCCGCCGGACGGTGGCGCGGGCCGCTGCACGGCATACCCTACGGCGTGAAGGATCTGCTGGCGGTCAAGGGCACGGTCACGAGTTGGGGCGCCGAACCCTACAGGGATCAGATCATCGACGATACGGCCACCGTGGTCGCCAATCTCGAAGCCGCCGGCGCCGTATTGGTGGCCAAGCTCACCCTCGGCGCTCTCGCCTGGGGCGATGTCTGGTACGGCGGTGTTACGCGCAACCCGTGGAATCCGGAGCAGGGGAGCAGCGGCTCGTCGGCCGGGCCGGCCTCGGCCGTGTCCGCGGGACTGGTACCCTTCGCCATCGGCACCGAGACCTGGGGCAGCATCGTCTCGCCGGCCACACGCTGCGGCGTGACCGGTCTGCGTCCCACGTTCGGACGCGTGAGTCGCGCCGGCGCCATGGCCCTGAGCTGGTCCATGGACAAGATCGGACCCATGACACGCACTGTTGAAGACTGCGCCATGGTCTTCGACGTGATCCGCGGCGTCGACGGGCGCGATCCCACACTGATCGACGCGCCGTTCCCCTATGACCCGGACGTGGACTTGTCGGGCCTACGTATCGGTTACCTGGCCGACGATTTCGCCGAGGACTATCCCGGCAAGGACCTAGACGCCGCCGCCCTGGACGCCCTGCGCAACCTGGGCGCCGAGCTCATCCCGGTCAGCCTGCCCGCACGCGACGCCATGCCCCTGTCGATCATCCTGAGCGCCGAAGCGGCCGCCGCCTTCGAGGATCTCACCCTGAGCGGCCGCGACGACGAGCTGGTCAGCCAGATCCGCTACGCTTGGCCCAACGTCTTTCGCTCGGCGCGTTTTATCCCAGCGGTGGAATACGTGCAGGCCAACCGACTGCGCACCTTGCTGATCCAGGAATTCGCAGAGTTGTTCGATGAGATCGACCTCTATGTGGGGCCGTCGTTCGTGGGCCAGGGCCTGCTGATGACCAACCTCACCGGGCATCCCACCGTGGTCATGCCCAATGGGTTTCGCGAAGAGAACCAGCCCCATTCGATCTGTTTCACGGGTGATCTTTTCGATGAGGCGACCGTCCTGGCGGTGGCCCGACGCTGGCAAGAGGCAACAGGGTGGCACCTGGCGCACCCGCCGGCCTACACCCCCTGACACAGCGAGAGGGAGACGCTCCCGCGCCTCCCTCTCTTCCCCCCCGGAATCAGGATCCTACTTCACGAGCGTCATCTTACGCGTCCGGGAATCGCCGCCGGCCCGCAGCACGGCAAAGTAGGCGCCGCTTGCCGATGGACGTCCCGAAGCATTGCGACCGTCCCAGGTCGACGCGTGTTCCCCAGCCGGCAACGCGCCGTCGATCAGCGTGCGTACCAACCGGCCCGACACGTCGTACACCGTCAACTCGACCCGTTCCGACCGCGACAACGCAAAGACGATCTTCGTGGACGGGTTGAAGGGGTTGGGCGCGTTCTGCGCCATGTGCAGGGCGCGGGGCGCGACGCCGATGTCTGTCAGGCTGTCCGGCGACAGCAAGGTCGAAGGTCCCTCGTTGCCGTGAACGTCCACGGCCGTCAGACGGAAATAATCACCGTCGGCCCACAGGTCGTCGAAGAACAGGGTGTCGTCGAGCGTGGCCACCAGGTTGCCCGAATCGGGGACGAAGTTCGGTGTGGCCCCCCTGTACAGGACGTAATGCGAGATGTCGTCCTCGGGGTTGGTGAACCAGGAGATGCCCAGACCCTCGGGCGTGTAGATCGCCTCGCCGGTCAACCCCTTGGGCGCTTCGGGCGCCAGGTTGTCCACGGATAGGCTGTTGAGGGGCGCGGACAACCAGAAAGTCTCTGCAAGGTCCGTATGAGTGATGACCATGTAGTGGATGGGTGGGCTGGTGACTGAAACCGAGTCGTAGGGTGTCGCCACGATCCGGCCGTAGCCGCCGATGCCGTAGGGTGTGACCGTGTCGATCAATTCCCAGAAGTAGCCCTTCTCACCGCTGGACAGGACGACCGGCCCGGCCAGGTCGGGCGACCAGTCCGACGGATCGTGGATGACCGTCGCGGCCCGGTCGGCCTTGTCGCCGATCAGCGAGCGCCAGAGCGTGTAGTTGCTGATGTCGTTGTTGGGGAAGACGTCCAGTCGACTGGCGTACCAGGCCAGGTTCACAAAACCGCCCTGGTCATCGGGCACGTCGGCCGCGCTATCGAGCATGGCGCCGAGGAAGCCCCATGAATCGTCGGGTTCGAAGCGCTGGGCCCATGTATCCTCGAAACCATCACGATTGTCTTCCCAGCACACGAACAGGGCGCCGCTGTCGTCCAGGCAGAGGGTGGGATTGTCCTGATCGCCGGATGCGTCGTACACGACCGTGCCGTACATGCCCAGCTCGGAGTGACCCGCATCGCTGGTCCGCTGCCGGCCGATGTTGAAATCGTCGCCGCGGTAATCCTCCCAGACATAGTGGGCTGTGGCGTCCGTGTCGACCGCAATGCGCACGTCGCGCGTGATGCCCCCGCTCTCGCTGATGAGTGAGCCGTCGGTCAGCCAGAGGGGGTTGCCGGCCGCGTCGACGCGTTGGGCATAGAGCCCCACGATGCCGACTCGCGCACCGGACCAGGCTACGATTATTCCGCCGGCCCCGTCACTGGCGCTGTCCGTGTAGGACGTTACGCCGGTCGACCAGGCGACAGCGGTGCCGTCGGTCGTCCAGAGCATGGCGCCGGACCCGTCGATGCGTTGTCCGAAGATCGCAAAGGCGCCGCGATAGTCCTGCCAGCAGGCGATCATGCCGCCGGCGTCGTCGGAACAGGCCGTCAGCCAGCCCTGATTTGCGATATCTGTGCAGACGGGTTCTCCGTCGGCTGTCCAGGCATTGGCACCGGCACTATTGACTCGTTGGGCGTAGATGTCCCAGTTGCCGGCGCGGTAGTCCGTCCAGACCACGATCAGTCCGCCGCTCCCGTCGCTCACCGCCAGATGGTCCTCCTGTTCGCCCGTGGCCGTGCAGACGGGTACGCCGTCAGCGGCCCATAATATCGTGCCGTCCAGAGCAACCTTTTGGGCGTAGATGTCGCTCGTACTCGTGCTGTTGTCCTTCCAGGCGAGGCAGAGGCTGGCGTCGTCACAGAGGACGCGCTGGGGATACATTGCGGGCGTGGCGCCGCTGACGACGACGCCGTCACCGAGCAGCAGGCCGCCGTCCATGTCGATGCGGTTGACCACGGCGGTTTGTACGGAATTGTACAAGCCGTAATAGACGAGCCAGAAGCTGCCCTGTCCGTCGGGGAGAGCCATTGTGCCGTATGCATAAAAGATGGTGCCGTAGCGGGGCACTTCCACGCTCCACACCTCGCGGCCGTGACGGTCGTAGCGGGCGGCCGTAAGACCCGGGCCCGCGTAATACTGGAAGAACACGACGCCGCCTTCGCCATCGGGTATCAGGTTCTGGTTGCCGACGGAAGGAGTGCCTTGGCTGAAGGGGATGCCTTCTTCGGCCCACTGGGCCTGAAGCGTCGTTGCTGATAAGCAAAGGACTGTGAGAATGAACGTAATAAGCATGAATCTGCGTGTCATGGTGTACTCCGGGTCTGAGGACGGGGATGGCGG
>DAOVZQ010000030.1 GCA_030635025.1 bacterium | reverse complement strand
TGCTGAGGTTGGAAATGGGTAAAAATGGTTAAGCAAGGACTCCCATCCCAGTAAGGCGACATGAGCGACTCCACGGACAACAAATCACGCGACAGGAGGGCCTTCAGCGGCTCTTACGAGCGTGCCGTGGACCCTAAGGGCCGATTCAACCTGCCCTTCCGGTTTCGCCATGAAGTCGAGAACCAGCCGGACGACTATATCGTCACCCTGGGCGCGGACGAGAACCTGTTGATCTATACGGCCGAGATCTGGAGCCAAGTGTTTCGAGCCGCCAAGGATGGGGCGGTCACAGAACAGGCTCAGGCCCTCATCCGTCATATCAGCGCGAATACCTTCGATCTCACGCCCGACAGCCAGGGGCGCGTGATGGTGCCGGTCGACATGCTCCGCAGCATAGGTGTCGAGAAGAGGGTTCTCGTGGTGGGTATGGAAGATCATTTGGAGCTGTGGGACACGGATGTCCTCACGGCTCACCAAGCGAAGAACGTGCATGTGGATAAGGATATCCTTCGCAAGTTCTTCTCCTAGCGAGTGGTCGCCGACGGATCGGCGGCCGGGAGGTTGGATGGAGCCAGATGGTCCGTCACGGAGGACGGGCCGGGATCGGGAAGGACCCCACCGATGCCGCGAGAGACGACCCGACATCAACCGAGCCTGCAGCTTCTTGAGGGTGGACTCGATTTCGAGATCCGAGAACACGACGGCGATGTTCGGGTCGCTCTCTCCGGTACCC
The DNA here is from genome assembly GCA_030635025.1 of bacterium. Lineage (GTDB taxonomy): Bacteria > Krumholzibacteriota > Krumholzibacteriia > LZORAL124-64-63 > LZORAL124-64-63 > JAHIYU01. Next base: position 10,018 of record DAOVZQ010000030.1, on the reverse strand, counting down.
TGGATCGAGACAAGCTCTCCCGACTTATCTCGTTGACGGCGCGGCGCCTGTCCCGGCGCGGACGCCGGATCATACTCGAAGGCGGCGATCTCGAGCACCTGGACTACCGGGCGGTCGGCGATCTCGTCGACTGGGCCCGCGATCTGCGGACCTTCAGTCACCGACTCATGCTCTCCGACTGGAACACCTACCTGCGGACGATTCTGGTCATCGGGGCCCGCTCGGGTTGGCCCGCGACGCCGGCCGCCGGTCCTCTGGTGGCCCGTCACGGGACGTCTCTCTCATGAAGACTCCGAAGCACATCCCCGTTCTGTGCGATACCGCCGTAACCCTGCTCGCGCCCGAGCCGGGCAAGGTCTACGTGGACGGTACGTTCGGTAGGGGCGGTCATGCGAAACGCCTGCTCGACGCCGGCGCCGAAGTGCTGGGCCTGGATCTGGATCACGACGCCGTGGCGGTCTGCGAAGAGATGTCGCGGGCTCGTCCGGCCTTGAGGTGCCGGGCCTTGTCGTTTCGCAAGCTGGGTGAGGCCCTTGCATCGCAAGGGTGGACTAGTGTCGACGGCATCCTGCTGGATCTCGGTGTGAGCTCTCCCCAGATCGATATTCCCGCCAAGGGCTTCACGTACAGGGAGGGCGGACCGCTCGACCTGCGTTTCGATCAGCAGGCCGGCGAGACGGCCGCCGAACTGGTGGCGCGGCTCGAAGCCGATGAGCTGGCCGATCTGCTCTGGCGGTACGGCGAGGAGCGGCGATCGCGACGGATCGCGCGCGCCATCGTCCAAGCGGGACGCGACGAGCCGGTCGATACGACGAGTCGACTGCAAGCGGCCGTCGCCCGCGTGTCCGGCCGGGGACCGCGTCTGAACGCCACGCTGAGTCGTGTTTTCCAGGCTCTGCGGATCGCCGTGAACGACGAGTTGGGGGCGCTTGAAGAGGCCCTGGCCGCGGCGGTGGACTGCCTGTCTCCCGGTGGTCGCTGTGTCGTCATTTCCTATCACTCCCTTGAGGATCGGATCGTCAAACGCTGGTTGAGGAAGGCTAACCAGGACTGTATCTGCCCACCCGAATTGCCGGTCTGCGCCTGCACCCACAGGCGCACCATGAAAGTGCTCACACGCCGCGCCATGCGACCCAGCGAGTCCGAAACCGCTAAAAACCCGCGCGCCCGCAGCGCCCGACTGCGTGCGGGAGAGAGAGTCTGACAATGAGTATCCTGAACGGCCTGCTCGCCAGTAGCCCGAACCGTCGCCGAACCATGGCCAGGTCCCGTAACCTCAGGGACCGGGCGCCCCTGTTGATCGGGGGGGCGTGTCTGTCCGCGGTGGTCCTGTTCAGCATGCTGGTGGCGCTGTCCAATGCCGTGGTCAAGGAGCGACGACAGCTGCGCGATCTGCGGGCGGACAAGGTCTATCTGGAAACCAAGATCGGCAGGTTGGAGGAAGCGTGGTATCGAACCACCTCCCGTGATCGCATCGTTGCTCGGGCCGAGATGGAGCTCGGCCTGGTCACCCCCGACGGCCCCGGTCTCGTAGTCGTGCTGGCATCCGCGGCGAAGGAGCGCCGCCAGCCGGCCTGGCGACAGGTCCTTGCGGCCGTCGGGGGTGGGGGCGGCGGCGTGACTCCGGCTCTCGCCGACGGGCGGACGCCTTGACGCGCGGCGTCAGCAAGCCGCGCGTCCGTTGGCTGCAACTTCTGGTTCTTCTGCCGTTCCTCGTCATATGCGCTCAACTGATCAAGATCCAGGTTTTCGAGCACGACAAGTATCTGAAGCGCGCGATCGGTCAGCGGGAACATCGCGAGATCATCCCGGCCACCCGCGGCAATATCTACGATCGTCACCAGCGGGCCCTGGCCTTGTCCCTGTCCACGTGGCGGCTCGGCATCTCCACCAGTCTGGCCGAAGACGCCGACAGCACCGCGGCCCACGTAGGCAAGTTCCTGGACGTGGATCCCGCGCAGCTGGCGCGCCGCATCGAACGGGCGCGGCCGGGCCACATCGTGGTAGCACGCAACGCCGTGGTGCATCTTGATACCCTGCAAATGCTCACGAGTCACAAGGCGATCACGGACGAAGAGCTCCGCACCCGCGCCTATCCCTTGGGCGGGACGGGGGCCTCGCTGATGGGCTTTTGTCGCGAAACGGACAATGGTGGTCGACTCGCCACCGGCTTGGAACAGGCTCTCGATGACCTGCTCGCGGGTGCGCCCGGGGAAGGTCTCATCTTCAATACCGTCACCGGGGGCAGCGACGGACGCAAGGAACTGGTGCGACCTCGGGACGGCAGCGACGTGGTCCTGACCATCGACGCCGATCTGCAGGTCATCGCCGAGTCCCGTCTCGCCGAGCGGGTGGCCGCATGCAACGCCGCCGGGGGCGCCGTGGTTATCGTCGATCCCTGGACAGGTGAAATCCTGGCGGCCGCGGACACGCCGGTGATCATTGATCGGAGCGAGGCCGATACGCCGGACGTATGGGACAACGCCTGCTTCACCGGCGCCTACGAGCCCGGCTCGGTCATGAAGATCTTCACGTCGGCATCCCTGCTGCAGCGGGCGGTCATCGACACGACCACGGCCTACGACTGCGACGATATCCAGTTCGACGGGTATCGAATCCGCAATTCCGAGGGACACGATTTCGGCGTGATGTCTTTCGGCGGCGCCTTCGCCCATTCGAGCAACGTGTACTTCGCGCGCGCCGTGCTCAACCTGCGCAAGAGCGAGTTCTATCGGGATCTGGTGGAGTTCGGATTCGGGGCGGCCTGCGGGCTGCAGTACCCCGGCAAGACACGCGGCATTCTCAACGCACCCGAGACCTGGTCGGGTCGGTCCCAGTCGACTATCGCCATCGGCCAGGAGATCATGTGTACACCGGTTCAACTGACCATGGCCCTGGCGGCCGTGGCCAACGGCGGCGAGTTGATGGTCCCACGGCTGATCCGCGAGATCCGGGCCAAGGACGGCTCGAGTGTCGAGCGCTTTCCCCCCGTGAGCCAGCGTCGGGTCATGACGCCGGCCCTGGCCGCGCTGCTGCGCGAGTCCATGGCCCAGGCCGTACGCGAGGGGACAGGACGCAACGCGATCGTGGCCTGGACCGAAGTGGCGGGTAAAACGGGAACGGCTCAGAAGGCGCGTCCGGGGGAGGGGTACATTCCCGGTCTCTATATGTCCACGTTCCTCGGCATGGCGCCTGCATCGACGCCGCGACTGGTGATCCTGACCATGATCGATGAGCCCGATTACGCCCATCACTATGCGTCCCAGAGCGCAGCCCCCCTCTTTGCCGACATCATCGAGGAAATCGGGCGGACGACCGACTGGTTCGTGGGTGTCGACGCCCGCGCCGGTGCGCTGACGGAGCGTTCGGAGTTGGCCGATACACGGTCGACTCCCGACCTGCTTTATCTGTCTTCCGAAGCGGCCAGGATGGAGGTCGAGCGGGCGGGGTTCCGACTCGACGGCGCCCTTGGTGAGGGACGGATCGTGGCCCAGTCGCCGTCACCGGGTTCGCCCTGTCCCGACGGCGGAGCGATCCGGGTAACCGTAGCTCCCGAGCGGCGCGAGGTTGCCGCGGCGGGCGTGGCCTGCCCGGATTTGACCGGTCTGTCCAGCCGTCAGGTTCGTCGTGCGGCGGCCCGGATGGGCCTGCCCCTGGAGATCGACGGCGTCGGATACGTCACCGCCCAGACCCCTGCGCCCGGTGAACGGGTGGGGAACGGCGGCGTCACGGTCAGGATGGCTTCCCGATGGTGAAACTGGGTACGTTGTGCGAGCGGTTTTCCGAGCTGCGCCTGGACGGCGAAGCCGACACGCCCGTGCGAAACGTGACCGTCGATTCCAGACGCTGCGATCCATCGACACTCTTCGTGGCCGTGAAGGGCCATGCCCTGGACGGCCACCGGTATGTGCCCGAAGTCGTCGCCGCGGGCTGCGCCGCGGTTCTGGTCTCGGAGGCCGCGGTCGGCGAGGCGGCCGCAGCGTCGGGCGTCCCGGTGATTCACGTCCCCGATACGCGTTCCTGGGCCGCTCGTCTTGCCCGGGAACTGCACGACCAACCCGACGAATCCCTGAAAGTCGTCGGCATAACGGGCACCAACGGCAAGACCACCACGGCGTTCCTGACGCGCGATCTGTTGCGCGGAGCCGGGCTTGAAACCGGACTGCTCGGAACCATCCGCTACGAAACGGGCGCCCGCAGTGAGCCGGCCCCTCTAACGACTCCCGACGGTCCCACCCTCTACGGACTTCTGGCTGAGATGCGCGGCCACGGTATGGGCGCCGTCGCCATGGAAATTTCATCGCACGCCCTGGACCAGTTCCGTGTCGCGGATCTGGCCCTGGACGTGGCGGTCATGACGAACCTCAGCCGTGACCATCTCGACTACCATGTCTCGCTGGACGCCTATCTGGGCGCCAAGGCCCGTCTTCTCGATCTGCTCGGCGGTGAGCGCCGCACCAAGGCGCCGGGCGTTGCCGTGATCAACGCCGATGAACCTCTGTTCGATGGTCTGGGCATTGGTGACGACAGACAATGTCTGCGCTACGCCATGGGCCGTCGTACCGCGCCGATGCCCGACGCGGATTTGCGTCTGGTCGACAGCACATTACGACCCGACGGCACCACGCTGCGCTTCGATTACCAAGGACACGACCTGGTGCTGAACAGCCGGCTGGTGGGACGCTTCAATGTCGAGAACCTCACGGCCGCCCTGGCCGTGGGCCTGGCCCTGGGCCTGGATCCGGATACGTGTGTGACGGCCTTGTCCGCCGCGGAACAGGTTCCCGGACGCATCGAAGGCTTCACCTTGCCGCAAGGGGCCTCGGCCGTGGTCGATTACGCCCATACGCCGGACGCCCTGGCGGCGGTGCTTGAATCCTGCCGGGAATTCACACCCGGCCGTCTGATCGTGGTCTTCGGTTGCGGCGGAGACCGTGACCGGGGCAAGAGAGCCGAAATGGGTGCGGTCGCGGCGCGTCTCGCCGACGACACGTGGATCACCTCCGATAATCCGCGCACCGAGGACCCGTCGTCGATCTGCGACATGATCTACTACGGGTTCCGCGCGGAGACCGACGTGCGTTCAGGCGCCTGTCGCGTGGAAGTCGACCGCACCCGGGCCATATCCGGAGCCCTCGCCGCAGCGGGAGAGGGCGATACGGTGGTCGTCGCCGGCAAGGGGCACGAAGACTACCAGATCATCGGTGACCGCCGTCTGGATCTGGATGATCGCGAGATCGTGCGCCAGTGGATCGGGGAGGCTGCCCATGGCTGAGATCCGGGGCTATACCCTGCAATCGGCAATGACCCATCTGCGGGATATGGGACGGCTTGACGGCTTTCACATCCATCAGGGCGGACGGTGGCAAACCGGGCGTCTTGACGAATCGACATGGCCCAAGCTGGGCTTCCAGGGCGCCGGCCTGGATTCTCGCACGATCAGGGAAGGCGAACTCTATGTGGGGCTGCTCGGCGAGCACGTCGATGGTCGCAACTATGTGGGCTCGGCCCTGCGCGCCGGGGCCGCCGTAGCCCTGACCCGCCCCTGGGATGGGGACGGTGCGGATCCGGTACTTTCAGGGGATCCCGGACACGACGCGGTGGTGATCCTCTGCCTGGATCCCGAGGCCGCCCTGCAGGAATTGGCCAGAAGCTGGAGGCGCGTCACGTCCGTCCGTCTGGCTGCGGTGACCGGTACCAACGGCAAAACCACCACCAAGGATTTCCTGGCCACTTTATGCGCCGCCGTCGCGCCGACCCATGCGACGGTCGGCAACTTCAATAACGATCTCGGCCTGCCGCTTACCCTGCTCGGTCTCAGGCGCGACCACGATCTGGCTGTCGTGGAACTGGGCGCCTCCTATGCTGGAGACATCGACAGGCTTGCGGCCCTGGCTTCCCCCCAGGTCGGGGTGATCACCAACGCATCAGAAGCGCACCTAGCCGGTTTTGGATCGCTGGCCGAGATCGTTCGCACAAAGGGTGAACTGCTGGACCATCTGCCTACCGACGGAGCGGCGATCCTGAACGCCGACAGCCCGGGTTACGACGAGTGGTGCGAGCGCGCTCCTTGTCAGGTGATCTCCTTTGGAGCCGAGGCCGGCGATCATCGCTGGCAATGGCGCGCCGAGGACGGGAGCGGACAACTCGTGATGGATGGTCGTGAGATTCCGGTGCCCCTGCCGGGCCGGTACAACGGCGCCAACCTGGCCGCCGCGATGCTGGCGGCTGAATATCTCGTGGGACGCGAACTGGACGCGGCGGACGCCATGTCACACTATCTCGGTTCGCCCCATCGCAGCCGGCGCCTGGTCGTCAACGGACTGACCGTATTGGACGACACGTACAACGCCAATCCCGCCAGCATGATCTCGGCCGCCCACGCGACCCGTGATCTTCCGGGAACCGGCCGTGTCATAGCCGTACTCGGCGCCATGGCCGAACTCGGTCCCCGCAGCGACGATCTCCACGTGGATACGGGCCGAGGTCTGCATGAAGCGGGTATCGATCTGCTTCTGGCGGTAGGGCCGGCCGCCGCCGGCCTGGCGCAGGGGTTCTCGGCGGTCGGAGGAGAGGCGCTGACCTGCGCCGACCAGATCGCCGCCGCCACCGAACTGGCCTCCCTCGTTACCGATGGAGACCGCATTCTCTTCAAGGGATCCCGATCTTCGGCCATGGAACTGGCCCTCGACGCCTTCATGTCGCGTATGGATCCCGATCTGAGCCAACTCGAGAGGTCGTAGGATGTTCTATCATCTGCTCTATCCTTTGCACGAACACTGGTCGGCGCTGAACGTCTTCCAGTACATCACGTTCCGGGCCGCCTACGCGACGGTGACGGCCCTGCTCATCAGCTTCGTCTTCGGCGGTTGGGTCATCCGCAAACTGCGGGACATGCAGATCGGCGAGACCATCCGCTCCGACGGTCCCGAGCATCACAAGGCCAAGGCCGGCACGCCCACGATGGGGGGCGTCCTGATCATTACCGCCATCGTCCTGCCCACTCTGCTGTGGGCCGACCTGTCCAATCGTTTCGTCCAGCTCTGTCTGATGGCCACGATCTGGATGGGCCTGCTGGGGTTCGTCGACGACTACCTCAAGGTGGTCAAGAAGCGCCCCAAGGGTATGATCGGACGCGTCAAACTGGTGGGCCAGGTGGGATTCAGTCTGATTCTCTTTGCCTTTCTGCAGAACGAAGCGCCGGGTGGAGAACTGACCACGCAACTGGCGGTGCCTTTCCTCAAGAACGTCTTCGTAGATGCAGGGTGGCTCTATTTGCCGCTGGTGATTCTCGTGGTCACCGGAACCAGCAACGCCGTCAATCTTACCGATGGACTGGACGGACTGGCCATTGGCCTGTGCGCCTTCGTCTTTCTGGGTTTTGCAGCCCTGTCTTATCTAACGGGCAACGTCATCTTTGCCAGATACCTGAACATCTCCTACCTCGCCGGCGCGGGGGAACTGACCATCTACTGTGCGGCTGTGGTCGGCGCCGCACTGGGCTTCCTGTGGTTCAACGCCCATCCGGCGAAGATCTTCATGGGCGACACGGGCAGTCTCGCCCTTGGCGGCGCCCTGGGCACGGTGGCCATCCTGGTCAAGCGTGAGCTGTTGCTGGTGGTTTTGGGCGGCATGTTCGTCCTGGAAGCGCTGAGCGTGATGATCCAGGTGGCGTCGTATCGCTGGCGCGGCGGCAAGCGAATCTTCCGCATGGCTCCGTTGCATCACCACTTTGAATTATTGGGCTGGTCCGAGACCCAGGTCGTGGTGCGGTTCTGGATCGTCGGTATTCTGCTGCTGCTGCTGAGCATGAGCACCTTGAAATTGCAATAGAAGAGGTCACGGTGCAGGTCAAAGACACGACTTGGCTGGTCTTGGGACTGGCGCGCAGCGGTTGCGCGGCGGGCGCCCTGCTACGTCGTCACGGCGCCCGGGTCATCGGAGTGGACGACGCGTCGTTGACGATGATCGAGGATCGCTGGCGGCAATCCGGTTTGACGGACCAGGCCAAGGTCGCCTTCGACGACATCGTCGTTGGGCCCGATTGGCCGACGCGCGTGCCGGCGCCCGACGGCATTATCATCAGCCCCGGCGTTCCCGGTGATCACCCCGGCCTGAAAACCTGGCCCGACACGCCCGTGCTCGGCGAGATCGAACTGGCCGCGCGCTTCCACCGCGGCCGTTCCGTAGCCATAACCGGAACCAACGGCAAGACCACGACCACCGAGCTCACCGCCCACCTGCTGCGCTGCGCCGGACTGGACGCCCGGGCCCTGGGCAACGTGGGCCGTCCGTTCGCCGACGTGGCCGACGAGATGTCGCCCGAATCGGTGGCGGTCCTGGAGATGAGCAGCTTTCAACTCGAAACTGTGGAGCGCTTTGCCCCCGAAGCCGGAGCCGTCCTGAATCTGGCCCCCGATCATCTGGATCGCTATGTCGATCTGGATGCCTATTTTGCGGCCAAGAGCCGTCTGGCGACCTGTCTCCAATCCCGGGGCACCTTCGTGACCTGGACCGACTGCAGGCCCGCCCTCGATTGGCCCGCGCACCATCGTCTGCTTTTCGGCGACCCGGACGCCGGCGCCGATGTCTATGTCCGTGACGGCGTCGTCACACGGCGACAAGAGGGGACAGATGACTCCATTCTCCCGGTTGCCGAGATGGCCTTGCGTGGTGGTCCCAACCTCCTGAACGTGTGTGCGGCAGTCGCCCTGGTCTCGACGTTCGACCTCTCATCTTCATGCCTGGCCGAGGGGCTGCGAACCTTCAAGGGCCTGCCTCACAGGCAGGAAGAGGTGGCCCGTCAGGGAGACCTGATTTTCGTCAACGATTCGAAAGCGACAAACGTGCATGCGGTCTGCGCCGGCTTGAGCGGGTACGAAAGTGGCGTTCATCTCATCCTGGGCGGCAGCGCCAAGGGGGAGGACTTCACGCCCTTGCGCGACGTGATGGGCCCGGTGGCGCGGGTCGTCGTCATAGGTGACGAAGCCGATCGCATCGCTGCGGCCCTGGACGGCGTGGTGCCCATCGACCGGGCGAACAGTCTGGTCGAGGCCATGGCCCGTGCGGCCGACGCAGCGGGTGGGCACGGTACGGTTCTTCTGAGTCCCGCCTGCGCCAGTTTCGACATGTTCCGTGATTACAACCACCGCGGAGAGGTCTTCCGCGACGAAGCCCGGCGCCTGGTCGCGGAGAACGGGGGACGCGGATGAATCGTCGCGCACGGGATTTCCTGAGCTGGTTCGAACAGTTCGACGGCTGGTTGCTGGTGGCGGTGCTCATGCTGGCGGTTCTCGGGGTCGTAATGGTCTACAACGCCGGCTCCTTCCGGACATCGTCGAGCACCTTCTATCTGGTTCATCACTTGATTCGTCTGGGGATCGGCCTGGCCGTGATGGTTTTTCTCGCCGGACGCGACTACAAGATTTTGCGCCGTCGGCGCATCGTGCTGCCGTTGGTCGCATTGGCCCTGATCCTGGTCTCGATAACCCTCCTCTTCAAGGGGACCAGTCTCGTCATCACGCGCGCCGGCGCCAGTCGTTGGCTGAACACGCCGCTGATGGCCGTTCAGCCCGTGGAACTGCTCAAGGTCGTCCTGGTGATCTTCCTGGCCCAGCGCTGCGCCGGTGGTTTTGCGCGGGTCATGCGGGACCGTAACCGCCTGCTGGTGACGCTCCTGGTACCGGTCGCGGCCGTGATCATGCTCATCGCGCAGCCCAACTTCGGCAATGCCGCCGTGCTCGTGTTCATCACGATTCTCATGCTGTATCTGGCCGGATTATCGGGCCGGTTGTTGGGGGGGCTCAGCGCGGCCGTGATGCTGTTGATGGTCCCCGGATATTTTCTCCACGACAAGATCGGCAACCGCATCGATGCCTGGTGGATCTCCCTGAAGGGCAGCCCCGTCGAATATCAGGTGGATCAGTCTCTCATCGGACTCGGCGCGGGCGGCTGGCACGGGGCCGGTTTCGGCGGCAGCCACCAGCGCTTTTCCTTTCTTCCGGACCCGCACACGGAC
>DAOVZQ010000016.1 GCA_030635025.1 bacterium | reverse complement strand
GTCGGCCGACGCGCAATCACCCGACGCCACGGACCTCGACGCCAAGCTCGATCGGATCATCAACACCCTGGACGACTTCAGCCACCGACTGGACGGACTCGAGAAGCGCATCGACGACGGGTTGTGGTTCGACCGCGTGGGTGACGTCGCGGCCATCGACAAGGTGCGCCTGTGGGGACCGCCCCGCTGGAAAGAGGATTCGGACACGGCCATCGGAGCCGGTCAACCCCTGAAGTTCTGGGCCTATGTCTTCATCCCCGACACCCTGGACCGCAAGGCGAAAGCGCCCCTGCTGATCTTCCCTCACGGCGGCGTCCACGGGGATTTCACCACCTACTACTGTCACATCGTGCGTGAGTTGCTGGCCCAGGGCTACGTGATCGTGGCGCCGGAATACCGCGGCAGCACGGGGTACGGACGCGGTCTCTACGAGAACATCGACTACGGCGGCCTGGAAACCGAGGACGCCCATGCCTGCCGCACATACGTCCTGGAAAACTACCCCTTCGTGGACGACGACCGCGTGGGCATGCTCGGCTGGAGCCACGGCGGTTTGATCAGTCTGATGAACGTCTTCGAACATCCCGACGACTATGCCTGCGCCTACGCCGGCGTGCCCGTCAGCGATCTGATCGCGCGGCTGGGATACCTGGGCGAAGACTACGCGGCGCTCTACTCGGCCGACTACCACATAGGCCAGACCATCGAGGAAAACATCGCCGAGTACCGCCGACGCTCCCCCGCCTGGAACGCCCACCGACTGGAAACTCCGCTGCTGGTCTTCACCAACAAGGGCGACGAAGACGTGAACGTGCTGGAGGTCGAACACCTGATCAAGGCGCTCAAGGCCGAGGGCAAGGATTTCGAATACGAGATCTTCGATGTGCCCGGTGGGCACAGCTTCGATCGGCTCGACACGCGCCAGGCGCAGGAGATCCGTCTGCGGATCTATAAGTTCCTGGCCGGTCACCTCAAGCCGGCAAGCCCATTCGGTGACGTGAATGCACTGCATGCAGCTGGATACAGGTGATCATATATCAACAACTTACAGGGGCGGCGACCATTCGTCGCCCCTCGCTGCAACCGTATAAAGTCAACAATATTAACATGTTAACTTTACTCCACAAACACATAGCAATTGCCAGGGCATAATGATCTGCGCTAGAATATACTGCCAATCATCCACAATCCTAAACGTTTGAGGAGGTTCCTCCGACAGAGTGTGTACCGACCCCGCGAGTACGCACTCCACCCCACCCCACAAGGAGACGACATGACCCGCAAAGCCCTCCTGGTCTGCCTACTCGCCCTGATGGTCGCGAGCCCGTTGCTCGCCGCCGACTCGATCGCCCCCAGACAATTTGCCCCCGTGCAGAACGGACCCGTAGCCGGCGCCGAAGACGTGCTGCCCTACGCACCCGATCGGGTGATGGTCAAGTTCACGGGGACCGCCATGGCCGGCAGCCGTCTGAACATCGCCACGGACAAGGGAGCCCAGGTTCCCGGTGAGGCCACCGGACTCGCTTCGGTCGACGCCCTCCTCGCGACGGCCGGCGTCAAGTCGATCGAACGGCCCTTCATAAACCCCCGCAATACGAACAAGGCCCGAGAGCTGGGCACCGATCGCTGGTTCATGGTCTACACCTCCCCGGGTGACATCATGAAACTGGCCGGGGATCTCGAGCGCGACGCCAACGTGGAGTCCGTCTCCCTGGACTGGCGCGCCTTCCCGGCGGCGATTCCCAACGATCCCTACCATGCAGACAACTGGGGTCACAACAACACCGCCCAGCTGCCCGACCTGGACTGGGGCGGCACGTACTCGCACACCCTGCCCACGACCGTCGGCACGCCCGGTTTCGACGCCAACGCCCTGACGGCCTGGGATGCCAGCCAAGGTTACGGATCGTCGGACATCGTCATCGCCATTCTGGACAGCGGCGTGGACGTTGATCACGCCGACCTGCGTCTGGTGGCCGGATACGACTACGGCGACAACGACAGCAATCCCGACGACGATTCGGCCGTCCCCGGCCACGGCACCTGCTGCGCCGGCGTCGCGGCGGCCATCGTCAACAACGGCAACGAAGTGAACGGCGTCGCCGGCGGCTGCAGCGTGATGCCGCTGAAGATCTCCAACAGCGCGGGATCGATGTATTTCTCGTCGATCATCAACGCCATCTACCACGCGGCCGACAACGGCGCCGACATCATCAGCATGAGCTTCAGTGCCGACATGACCAGCGATCCGTCGACGGACGCGGCCATCGAATACGCCTACAACGCGGGCGTCCTACTGCTGGCCGCCACGAGCAACGACAACCAGAGCCACATCCACTACCCGGCCAACCATGCCAACGTGATGGGCATCGGCGCGGCTTCGCCCTGCGGCGAGCGCAAGCGGAGCTCAAGCCTGAGCACCGAATGCAACCCCGGCGTCGAGACCGACCCCAACGGCTATACCTGTGACGGTGAACGCTGGTGGGGCTCCAACTACGGCGTGGCCGTTCAGGACGCCCATGACGCCGTGGACATTATAGCCCCGACCATCCTACCGACGACCGACATCGAAGGCAGCGGCGGATACACCAGCGGCGACGTGGAACCGTTCTTCAACGGCACGAGCTGCGCGACGCCCTACGCGGCCGGCGTGGCCGCCCTGGTCAAATCCCAGAACCCCAGCTGGACTCCGGCCCAGGTCCGCGACCAGCTCTGCGACACAGCCCAGGACGTGACCGGCGTCGAGTCGGGCGCAGGCTGGGATCGCTACTCCGGCTACGGCATGGTCGACGCGGCCGCGGCCGTGGGCGGCGGCATGCCCGTGGCCCCCGTGGCAGCCTTCACCGGTACGCCCACCAGCGGCCAGTACCCGCTGGACGTGAGCTTCACCGACCAGTCCGCCAACGCACCCACGAGTTGGGACTGGGCCTTCGGCGACGGCGGCACCTCGACCGCCCAGAACCCGAACTACACCTACACCGCGGCCGGTACCTACACCGTCACGTTGACGGCGACCAACGCCGTCGGCTCCGACGACGAGATCAAGACCGGCTACATCACGGTCACGGCTCCCGCGGCTCCGGTGGCGGCCTTCACGGGTACACCCACCAGCGGCTCGTATCCGTTGTCGGTCGGCTTCACCGATCAGTCCTCCGGCTCGCCCACGAGTTGGAGCTGGACCTTCGGCGACGGCGGCACCTCGACCGCACAGAACCCGAACTACACCTACACCGCCGTAGGTACCTACACGGTCACCCTGACCGCGACCAGCCCCTACGGTTCCGACGGTGAGACCAAGGTCGACTACATCACCGTCACCGAACCGGGCGTGACCACCTACGTGACCGCTTCGAGCGAGACGGCCGTGACCGGAACCGTCAGCGGCACCTACGCCGCCACGGCCCAGGCCGACGACGTCCGCCAGAGCATCACCGAAATCGCGTACACCGGTCATCCGCGCAAGACGTACAGCTACCTCGAGCACCGCTGGAACTTCGACCTGCCGGTCGGCGGCGACGCGACGTTCCGCCTGGAAGCCTCGCGCACCGACAACGCCGAAGGCGACAGCTTCGTCTTCACGTACAGCACCGACGGCGCCACCTGGCTGCCGCTGGTGACCGTCGCCAGCGCCACCGAGCAGGCCTACAGCGCGGCTCTTGGCGCCTTGAGCGGCGCGATCACCGTACGCGTGGTCGACAGCGACCGCACCTGGGGCAACCTGGCCTTGGACGCCGTGTCGGTCGACTGGATGGCCTTCGAGATGGGCGACGTCCAGCCCGTTGTGCCGACCGCCAACTTCGCGGGAACGCCGACCTCCGGCGAGTACCCGCTGGACGTGCAGTTCACCGATCTGTCCACCGGCGACCCGACCGGCTGGAGTTGGACATTCGGTGACAGCGGGACAGCAACGACCCAGAGCCCGTCCCACACCTACACGACCGCCGGCGTCTACACGGTCAGCCTGACCGCGAGCAACGCCCAGGGCGGCGATACGGCCACCAAGACGGGCTATATCACCGTCACCGAGCCGGGCCAGGGCGCCACGACCCTGCACGTGGACGCGATGACCGTCACGCGTCGCAAGGTGGGACCGAACTACCTCGGTTCCTGCGTCGTTACGATCGTGGACGACGCCGGACAGCCGGTGGCCAACGCCACTGTCTCGGCCTCATACGACGGTGCGACCAACGGCACCGCCAACGGCGTCACGGCCGCCGACGGCACCGTGACCCTGGAGTCCGTAAGCGTCAAGAAACCCGTCGGCGAGTGGTGCTTCGAAGTGACGAACGTCACCCACGGCACCCTGGCCTACGTGTCCGGTGACAACGTGGTGACGAGGGTCTGCGAGAGCGGGACCATCAACAACGCCATGGAGAGCCTGGCCACCGGAGTCGCGCTCCTGCCCAACTCGCCGAACCCCTTCAACCCCATGACCGAGCTGTCCTTCAGCCTGCCCCGCTCGATGCACGCGAGTCTGACCGTGTACAACGCGCGAGGCGAGGTCGAGGCCGTGCTGGTCGATGGTGTCAAGAGCGCCGGCGTGCACAGGGTGACCTGGAACGCGCGCAACGCTCCGAGCGGCGTCTATTTCTCGCGTCTGGTGACCGGTGAAACGGTTGAAACCGGAAAGTTGATTCTGCTGAAGTAAGAGTCCACTGAACGAAAAGAGGGACGGCTTCGGCCGTCCCTCTTTGCATTTACGACCATCCGTACGATCTTGTGGGAATGAATATGAACGCGATCCTGAAACGATTGATCGGCCCCGCCGTGGGCGCCGCCGCCGGCTATGGCTTCCACTACTGGCAGCGCTGCGCCGGCTCGACCTGAGGCGTCACCGGCAATCCCGTCACCGCCGTGCTTTTCGGCGCATTGATGGGGTGGCTGTTGACCTCCGGCGGAGGTCGTCGAAAATCGGATCAGCGGACCTAGATTTCGATCAGTTCGTCATCTTCCAATAATATGACTTCATCATCGACGCCGGCGGTCGATGCCGGTGCATGCGCAACCGCTGCCGCCGTAGACACCATGGCCGCGACGTGTCCCCCACGATGCTCCTTCGAATTAACCTGGGACCACGTGCTGCGATCCCTCGAAGATATCAGTCCACCTGGAATCCGGGAATCCTGACCGTCTCGTTCTGCTATTTCCACGTCTCCGGCGATCTTGACCAGGCCCAGGACCATCGACTTGAGTCCATCGGCATGGGCGGACATCTCCTCTGCGATCGCCGCCGATTCCTCGGCACTGGCGGCATTGATCTGGGTCACCGTATTCATCTCGCCGACAGCGGCATCGATCTCGATGACCGAGCGCAATTGATTATCGGCGCCCGACGCCAGCTCCTCGATATCTGAAACGACACCGCCGATCCCCATGATGATCTCATCGAGTGAGTCGACGACATCGGATGTGACCTGCACTCCCAGATCGGAATCCTTTTTGGCACTGTCGATGAGCCCGGCCGTATCCTTGGCCGCATCCGCTGAACGTTGAGCCAGGTTGCGGACTTCATCGGCGACGACGGCGAAACCCCTGCCCGCATCACCGGCCCGCGCAGCTTCTACGGCCGCATTCAGAGCCAGGAGATTGGTCTGGAACGCGATCTCGTCGATGGTCTTGATGATGTTGGACATCTCGTCGGACGAGTTCTTGATCTTACCCATGGCTTCATCCAGCCCGGACAGGACAGACTTCCCTCCCTCGGCAAGCATCATGATCTTGTGCGTCCGCTCGCTGGCGGTCTTGGTCTGGGCCGCACCTGCCTTGGCTGTCGAAGACATCTGCCCCAGGGCCGCCGCAGTCTCCTCGAGGCTTGCCGCCTGTTCACCGGCACCCTTGGCGAGTTCCTGGCTGGTCCCCGACATCTGTTCCGTAATACTGGAAACCTCGATCGAACTGGATTGCATGTTGGCGATGACCTGATTGATGGGCCGGGTTATGGATCGCGCCAACAATACTGCAATTATGATGATAGACAGCAGGCTCACGACAATCAGCAGGATCGAGATGTTTCGGATTGCGTGGACCGGGGCGAGCGCTTCGGATTCGTTGATCTCGGCCACCAGGGCCCAGGTCAGGTCGTTTATCCTGATCGGGGCGTACGAAGCCAGCACGATGTTGTCCTCGCCGGTGATCGCGTTCGTATAGTCGGGGCCTATCAAATACCCGTTCTCGCCGGCGAGCGCGGCATCGATCTGTCGACTCTCGGCCAGGTTGTTTCTACCGAACGAGGCGATAACTGAATAGTTCTCGCTGTCCAGGAACGAGTCCGAACGCATGTGATGATCGGGACCGACAAGATAGGCCTCGCCGCTCTCTCCCATACCCGCTCGTTCTTGCATAATGCCGTTGACGGCTTCCAGCGGAAGTTGCAAACCGACAACAAACTCCACATATCCATCGTCGATATAGGGCTGAGCGATAAAGCTTGCAGGCATCCCGTTACTCGGCTCATAGCAGGCAAAATCCGCCAGTCCGTATTTCTGAGTCCGGATCACATCACGAACCAAACGGCCCATATTCGTATCGGCGAATTCGCCGTCCACGAAATTGGATCGAAAATCGGCTTCCTTCGCCACGGTATAGAGGACGTGGCCGTCGTGATTGATCAGGAACAGATCATAGTATCCGTATTGCTCGATGTACTTGGCGTAGAAATCGTCCCCGTAATTATCCTGGGGACATAGGGCTTCGGCGGCATCGATTTCGGCAAGGAGTCCCCAGGTCGTATCGCCGACACTGACGGGCATCCAGGCGGACAGTACGGGTTGTCCGCGGTAATCCTGGATCACCTCGGAGCCGGTGTTTCCGGAAAGCGACGCCAGTGTAGCCTGAGTGTCGATCCTGCCCGTGTCGGGATTCCCGAAGGAGGCCGCGACGGAGTAATGAGTGGAATCGAGATAGGAATCGGAACGCATCAGGGAATCCTGGCCGACAAGATAAGTCTCTCCGGTTTTCCCCTGTCCGGAACGATCTCCCATAAGTGTATTGATGGCGTCGATCGAGATTCGCAGCGCCACGACACCGATTACCGAACCGCCCTTGCTGATGGGCGCCGCGACGAACTGCACGGCCGCACCGTCGTTCGGGGCATAAGGCTTCATATCGGATATGAAGGTTTCACCGTCTTTGGCGCGGCTCCAGGCCTCATGCAGAATGTCGTCCCCGAGACCGCCGGGGGTCTTGCCGAAGTCGGACGCCTTGGTAACGGAGAAACAGACATCGCCTCGGCCGGCATCCATCAGGAACACGTCGAGATAACCATATCGATCCACAAACTGCTTCAGGATCGGAAAGTGCTGATCGTGGATGTCCCTGTATCCGCGAGGTGCATCGTACTCGTAGTCGCCTCGGCCGACATAGGCACGATTCGACGTGCCGCCATTGGTCACGAAAGCGGTCTGCAGTTCGGTATAGGCCTTACGCACGCGCGGATTGGCGGCCAGGAATTGTGCATCATCCAGGCACTCGGCAAAGAAGTGTTCGACCTGGAGGGCTTTGAAATCCCGATTCGCTTCGAGTTTATGTATCGCTTCGGTGCGCAAAACACCGACCGTTTCGATCAGGACCCCAAGATCACTCTCGCGTTCCTCGAAGTACTTGTAGATCTGGGTCGTCTTACCCGCGGCCACGGAATCAAGGTGGTTGAAAGCCTGCTTCTTCAATCCTTGCTGAGATTTGATCATGGATACAGTGCTGGTAATCAGCATGGGGATGATCCCCACCAAGAGAAAGGTCACGAGTAATTTTAGTCGTAGGGTCATGCAAACCGCTCCGGGTTAAGCGACTCTGCAGTTCCGTGACGGATACATCCGTTTGTCCATCACTTCTGCAGCTCAAAACCCTCCAAACAGCAATTGCCGTTCACCCATGGGCTGAACCGTCATCAGCTATCTGGATTCACTGAAACACCATTAACATTTCTATAGAAAACATCGGATCGCTGACACACAACTTGAGCGAAGAATATCGACTCTGGCCCTATCCCTTTGACTCCGATTCCCTATTTTGGTATTATGTTTTCAAGTGCGATCAACCCATGACTTGCTTAACGGGAGGATGGTCATGCGGACCTTGATCCTGGTCACGTGCCTGCTCGCTTTATTCATGCCGACTGCGGCCGCCGCAGATCACCTCTGGTGCATTGACGCAGACGATGTACACGTGGAAGTCGATCCGATATCAGCCGATATCCACGTATTCCATGATTCGGCCCTGTACAACTGCTGCCCCGAACCGATCACCTATGAGGTCCACTTCGGCGACGCGACGATGTTCGTCGTTGAGCATGTCGCGGCCGATCCTCCCTGCGACTGCAACTGCTGCTTCGATCTCGGCGTGAAGATCCACGACCCTCCGCCCGGCCCGTGGTGTGTCACCTTTTCCTGGCTGGATGAAGAAACCGGGACCTGGGTCGAGTGGCACGGCCAGATCGTCGTGCCTGACGTCGGCCAGGGATACACGGGCGGCGAAGTCGAACCGGAAAACTCCGGCTGCCTGACCACAACGGGCGTGCAGGATCCGCCTCACGACCAACTGCTCTGGGGCACTCTCAAAACCCTGTACCGGTGAGTTGGAATACGTGAACGGAAGGCGGAACCCTATGAAACTCATCATCGCGATCACCTGTTCGGCGATCCTCCTGGCCGGATCGATCTGCGCCCAAGCCGACGAATGGTGTCTGGGCTCCGATGGTCTGCGCGTGGACGTCGACGAAACCACGATTACGGTCCATCACGATGCGGCCCGTTACAACTGCTGCCCCGACCCGTTCGGATATGCCGTGTCCTGGGATTTCAATACGCTGGTCGTGACCGAGACGGAGACGCTGACCAACCCCTGTTACTGCAACTGCTGCTACGACCTCTCCACGACCATCGAGGACATGCCCGCGGGACAGTTCACCCTGCGCCTGCGCTGGTACGACTATGAAACAAACGGCTGGGCCCAGCTCGAAGCGCCTTTCGCTGTGAACGACGTCGGCCAATCCGGCACATACATGCCGGGGGCATCCCTATCCTCGGGCTGCCTGGCCTCGGCCGAGAACGCCATCAACAGCTGGGGTCGGGTCAAGACTCTCTATCATTGACGAGAAAGGCGGACCGGCCATCAGGTCGATCCGCCTTCGTCCATTCAAACGCAACGATCAGTGATGATGGTCGTGCCCGTGACCATGATCGCCTTCACCCTCGGCGGCCATCATCTTGGCGTACTCGTCGATGGTCGTCTGGCCGTGCTTGCGGATCTTCTCCACGACCTTGGGATCCCGACTCGAGATGACCGTGATGTGACTATCGCCGGAGATGAGCTGATCCATGGTGGCGCCGGCCATCATCAGCTCCCCGTAGGACAGGCACATATTGCACATGGGCAGCTGCTCACCGCCCTGCATCTTGGAAACGGTCGCCTGCATCTTGGCCATGAGCTTTTCGTAGCGCTCCTTGAAATGGGCCGGCACCGACGTGACCTCCACCAGCCCGTTGGCAAAAAGCTGATTGTCCCATTCCATATTGGCGAACAGCTCCTGATCGTCGGTCAGATTCTTGCACATGGCGCAGTTTTCCAGATCGAACCAACCACCGACGGGCGCCGCCGAGGCCACTGCGACGGTCAGAATCAACATCAATGCCATCGTGAGTGTCGTCTTCATTATCGGGTCCCCCTTTTGGATTCATGATTCACAACAATACAAGACGTTACACGTCTTTGATTCGCTTCGCCACCTACCGGATCGTCTCCTCCACGGGAACGGGCGCCTCTGCGCCTTCGGCGTCCTCGTCGCCCAGCAGGTAGTGGTCGAACCAGTCCAGTTCGCGCGTTTCGTAGTCGAGCATGTGACTCGGGCGATTGATGCCGTGGCCCTCCCCCGGATACAAGACCAGCCGGCTGGGTACGCCGTTGAGTTGCAGGTAGCTGAACAGCTCGATGGACTGGCGCGGGTCCACGGGCAGATCCTCGGAGCCGTGCATGACCAACGTCGGCGTCACCAGATCACCGGCGCGAGAGGCCGGGCTGTGTTCCCACATGCGCTGCAGGTCGCCCGCCCACGGCTGGCGATAGCTGTCGATGAAGAGTTGCGGATTACTTTGCCCCATGGCCGACACATAGTTGAAGATGCCGGCGATGGATACCGCCGCGGCGAAGCGGTCGGTGCGCGAGATCACGTTGTTGGTCGACAGGCCGCCGTAGCTGTAGCCCGTGAAGCCCATGCGCTCCGGGTCGGCGATTCCACGCTCGACCAGGGCGTCGCAGGCGGCCATAAGATCCAGATAATCATCGGTGCCATAGTTGCGGTAGACGCCGCGCAGCAGGTCCTCGCCATACGCGGTGCCGCCCCGCGGATTGGCGATGAAAACCGCGTAGCCCCGATGCGACAGGACCTGCCAGGGATAGCGCGTGGTCCACGAGTTCCCGTAGCGCGAGAAGGGACCGCCGTGCATCTCCATGACGAAGGGGAACGGGCCGTCGTCAAGATCCTTGCCGGGCGGCAGGAAGAGAAAGCCCTCGACGACGACGTCCTCGTGACCAGGCAGTTCGAGACGCATGGGCGGAATCAGGTCGTAGGCCGCCACCGCGTCGTCCGTATCGGCGATCCGGCGGGTCTTGCCGGGCTTGCCGGCCCAGACGGCGCCCGGTCGATGCAGTTCGCTCTCCACGTAGGCCATCACGCCGTCGGCCATGTCGAGCCCGCTCACGTTGCCCGCGTGATCGCTCACCTGTTTCATCTCGCCGCTGCGCGTATCGATGCTGAAGACGTTCATGTCACGGCCGTCGGACACGCGCATGTAGATGCGTCGCCCATCGGCCGACCAGAAGGGCGGGTCCGCCGGAGTGGATCCGTAGCCCGAGAGACAAAGCTGGGTCTCGGGAGTCAGATCACGGGTCTCACCGTTGCCCAGGTCGTGGATGTAGAGGTCCTTGAGATTCAGATAGGCGCGCAATTCATCGGCACGATCCATGAAGTAGGCCAATGAGCGTCCGTCCGGAGCGAAGGCCGCCAGTGAGGCGTGTCGGTCCGGGTCGCTGACTCGTTTGAGTTCACCGGTCTCGATATCCAGCAGTCCCACACGCTGTTCCTCGTCCACCAGACCGGAAAAAAGCTCGTTGTAGGTGACGGCCAGCAGCTTACCGTCGGGCGACCAGGCCAGGTGCTGGGGGTTCAGGGGCGCCTCTGTCAGTTGACGGGGCTCGGTGTCGGCGGGGCCGTCGGTCAGGACGTCAACGAGCCACACCTGATCGAACGCCTCGGGGTCCTCGAGCCGGTCGAAGACGGTCCAGTCCGCGCGGTCTTCGTCGATATCCTCCACCGTCTCGTCATCTTCGACCTCGTCTTCGGCCGGTGGCGCCAACACCGCGAGCGACTTGCCGTCCGGCGCCCACCAGTAGCCGTGCACACCGTCGGGCAGGTCGGTCACCGGACGCGGCTCCGAGCCGTCGAGGGGATTGATCCACACCTGGGTGGCCTCGTCGCGATTGGCGCGAAAACTCAAGGCGCCGTCGGGACGCCAGCCCAGGTCGTAGATCCGCGAGCCGTCGAAACTGATCTGGCTTGCTTCGCCGCTCTTCACGTCGGCCACCCAGAGGAAATACTCGTAGACGTCTTCCTCCAGATCCCGGTTGCGCTGCATGTAGGCCACGCGCGAGCCGTCGGGCGAAACGACGGGCGAGGTCACGATTGGGATCTCCAGGAAGGCTTCCACGGTGAAGTCCGCGTTCTCTGCGGCGACAGGCACGGATGCAACGAATACGACCAGTGCACAGATGATCATGTATGGAGCGACGTGCCTCATTGTTCCTCCAGGGATAAGCCGGCTTGGTTTATGACGAACCGTCCCGACAGGATAGGCAAGCCCGGCCGGATTGTCTGTCGAGAATAAATCAAAAAGGATGAAAGACAACGGAGCCGCGGAAAACAGGATGGTCAGCCCGCAGCCCCGAACCCACATGTCCTGTTGGAGGGAGACCCATCATGAAAAAGCTGACGCTGACCATCGCCATCCTGTTGACCTTCGCCCTGGCCGCCCAGGCCATCGATTATTGGCAGGGGCCGCCTCCCGGCACCTGGGGCCGCGGTGATCACCAGACCACCTTCCAGCACTGGGATTTCACACAGCCCGGGCTGGTCGGACCGCCAGACATCTTCGACAATCCCTACGGTGAACCCTTCCTGGAATTTGACGGTGCTTTCGAGTGGGGCGAGTACGAATGCCCGCCCGAGCTCGACCCCGACGGTTTCGTCACCGGCTGGCACTGTATCCAGGAACCCGGCGGCACCATCATCATCACCATTCCCAACACCGAGGCCCTCGACGGCGCCAAGCTGATCTTCATGCAGATCACGAGTTCGAAAGCGCCGAGCAACGTGGGCGTGACCGGTCACGGATCCAACCCCGGCGGCTACACGTCCGGGACCTGGCCCACCGGGCTGCCTCACATCCAGTGGCCGGGACCGGCGCCGTTCGGCGGCCAGTGGTACACGTACAACTACGGGCTGAAGATCGAACCCAACCCCCAGTCCGAGACCATCACCATCGACGTGCCCTACTGCACGGTGATCGATCAGATCGTCATCGACACGATCTGCACCGGCATCATCGCCAACGAGAGCGCCACGTGGAGTGAGGTTAAATCACTCTTCAGGTAGGCTCCGGATGGACCGGAAAACGAAGGGACCCGGGGTGACCCGGGTCCTCTTTGTTATGGATATTTTCGGCAGATGGACCTGATACCGATCCGGGCTCCCTGTCGGTCTACTTCTTGGCCTGCTGCTTCGCCCAGCGGTCCTTCAGGGACACCGTCCGGTTGAAGACCGGTGCGCCGGGCCGCGAGTCCTTGCTGTCGACGCAAAAATAGCCGTGACGCATGAACTGACAGGTGTATCCCGGCTCCGCGTCCGCCAAACCCGGCTCGAGCTTGCAGTCAGTCAAGACGACGAGCGAGTCGGGGCTGAGACAGTCGGCGAAGTCGGCGCACTCTTTCG
>DAOVZQ010000013.1 GCA_030635025.1 bacterium | reverse complement strand
CTCCCAGCGGCGTCGCCCATCACTGCCTGTCGTATCGTCGTCAGCAGCTAAAGCCCTGGAGCCCTGGTCTTTTCTCGCTGCTCAAGACCATTCGCAAGCGGAACTACGATATCTGTATGGTCATGTCCTTCGACCCGCAAAAAGCCCTGGAGAGCGTGGCCATGGCGAGCGGCGCCAGTTTGCGGCTGGGTCCGTCGCACCGTGGCGCTTATCCGGCCCTGAATTTCGAGATCCGTACACCGGAAAACGACGCACGGTATCGCGGCGACCGTCTGGCGGCGGCGGCCCCCTTTCTCGGGTTGCCTCCCTTTGCAGACAACAAGGCCTGGCCCTTGCCCGATGAACGTGTTCGACGCACGCGCCAGCTGATCCATTTCAACAAGCCGCGCCAGGACGAGGTGCTGGTGGGGGTGGACCCCGCCCTGGGCAAGATGGGCGCTGGACTGTCCGCCCAGAATCTGCATTTCGTCATCAACCAACTGGCCAGTCAGATGCCCTGCCGGACGCTCCCCCTGAGTATCGCGGCGGATTCGGCTCTTCTCGCCCAATTCGAAGCCGGATTGACCGTTCCGCCCCTGGCTCTTCCACGGGAATCTCCTTTCGATGTCGTGTTGCTGGCGTCTCTCTGCGATCTGTTCATCGCCGGCAACACGGATCTGTTCCACTTCGCTGCGGCATCGGGCGTACCGACTCTCGGACTCTTCCTCAAGGATGATGACATGTCCTGGGTGCCGGCCGACTATCCCAATGTCCGTGTCCTGCGAGTGAAGGGTGGGCAACGGGTCGATATCGAGACGCTCATGGAGGCTGTCGAAGCGGTGCGGGGCGCGTCATGACGCGGAGGGCGGCATGGCCGAGCGGTTGAAACTCCTGCTGGCTGCGCCCAACTGGCTCGGTGATCTCGTCATGGCCACTTCCCTGATCGAGCTCTTCGCAATCGGCGAAGAGCGATACGGTATCCCCCGGCCAGACCTCCATGTTTCCGTGCGTCGCCGCTGGCGTTCATTGCTCGAAGGGGACGCTCGTCTGGCGGGGCTGGTGGACTATGAACGCACTGGACACCACGCCGGTTTGCGAGGTCTCTGGAGGCAAGCCGCCGATTGGCGCAACCTGTCGCCGTCGGCTGTCATGGTTCTGCCACCGTCCCTGAGGGGAGGAGCGGTCGCCCGGCTTTCGGGAATCCGCTCACGTATAGGATTTCGAGGCAATGGCCGCGATCTCATGCTGTCTCATCCGGTAGACCCGCCTTCCCGTGGAACCCTGCACTACACCGAAGGTTTGGGCCGGCTCTATCGAGCCTGGGCGGAAGCCTGTACGGGAACCAAGCCGCCCGCTTCGATGGCGATTCCCTTACCGCGCCTCACGCTCGACGAAGCGGCTCGTCCTTCCGCTGGTGCCCTGTCCGCCCCGCCCGTGTGGGTGATTTCAGTGGGGTCGACATACGGTGACGCCAAGACCTGGCCGTCTCGGCGTGTGGCGGAATTCGTGGAGGCCGTATACGCCGACACTTCCAAACGGGTCGTGTTGATCGGCGATGTGGCTGCCGGCGAAACGTCCGCGGCCATCCGATCGGCTGTGGATGTCGAGTGGGGCGCGACACTCGGTGAGCAACCCGGCTGTTACGATCTAGTCGGGCGGACGTCCCTGACTGAGCTGACCGAGTTGCTCGGACGTGCGACCGTCTTTGTGGGAAACGACAGCGGACCCATGCATTTGGCCGCGGCACTCGGCACACCCACGGTCGGTCTGTTCGGATCGACCAGTACGGCCTGGACACGCCCGCTTGGAAGTCGGACGACGACGGTTGCGGCCGAGGACTTCGCCTGCCGGCCATGCTACCTGAAGACCTGTCCCAAGGACTCGTTTTGTATGGAGACCCTGGACGCGAAAAGAGTGCATGCGGCCGCCTTGGCCCTGCTGGATGCGCCGGGTGCGGGCCCTGTTCACCATCACACCCCTCCGATTCCGGCCGTTGATGCGGCTCCGACTCTCTTTTTGGACCGGGACGGTGTCATCATTGAGGATACCGATTACATCAGCGATCCCGCCAGGGTGTCGCTGATCCCCGGCGCCGCAGCCGCCCTTGCACGGGCCAGGGACGCCGGGTTTCGTCTGGTCGTGTTGACCAACCAATCCGGGATCGGGCGTGGCTACTACACTGATCGGGATTTCGCCGCTGTGCAGATGCGAGTGGATCATTTGCTCGCCGAGGCCGGTATCGTTCTCGACGCCGTCTACTATTGTCCGCACGCTCCCGAAGCCGCCTGCAACTGTCGCAAGCCGCGACCGGGACTGCTCGACGCGGCCGCAGCCTCATTCACCTGGACGTCCGACCGGGCCTGGATGATCGGCGATAAGCTTTCCGACGTTCGCCTGGGGAGACAGGCCGGCCTGGGCGCTTATCTGGTAAGAACCGGACAGGGCGACAAGTCAGCCGAGGGCCTTGCTCCGGACTCGATGATCACGGTGGTCGTGGACCTGGCCGCAGCCGTGGACGATATACTGGGGGAGATCCCATCGTGAGTTGGACCCTGGAAGGTGTGCCGCTGCGGAGGGTGCTGATTACTCGGCTGCGGTATCTGGGTGACATCATCATGTCCACCGTCGTACCCACGGTCCTGAAGCACGGTGATCCGGACCTGGAAATCGGTTTCCTGTGCGAGACGCCCGGCGCTCCGCTTCTCCAGACTCATCCGGATATCGACACGCTCCACATACTCGACAGCACCCGACGGGGACGAGATGCGGCGGCCCGCACCACGCTCGGTGCGTTGTCCGCCCCCGAAGGCACAGGCTTCTGGTCTCTGGCCCGTGAGTTGAGGCGGGCTGGTTACGACCTGAGTGTGGATCTCTTCTTCAATCCCCGAAGCGCCTGGCTGATGAGATTATCCGGCAGCCGCTTTCGTATCGGAGGCACACGAGGTGTGCGCCGACGGTTGTTCACTCACCCTGTAGAATCCCCTGCACCCAATAGGGATGACGGTTTTGGGCGCGCCGCCCCTGGAGGACTGGGCGCGCATCTCGGCCGTCTAGCACCGCTCGTCCATGCCCCCACCGGAAAGCCCTTTGCGCAATGGTATGTCGAGGCTTTCCCAGCCGGGCTGTCACCCAGGCTCTCCGTTCCCGCGGCAAGTAAAAGGGCCTATGAGGCTCTCGACGCTTTGCACTTAACGGACAATCGCATAGGAACGCTTCTCATACCGGGCGCGACGTGGCCGAGCAAGGCCTGGGCTCCCGACAAATGGGGACGACTGGCCCAGGAACTTGCCGGTGCCGGACTCGGACCTGTCGTGATGATCTCTCCTCCCTCCGGCGGAGATGACTTTCATACCGCCATGACGTCTGCCGGGTTATCCAACGGAGGAATACTGCCCCCCTTGCCTCTCGAGGATGTCTTGACCGTGCTGGGCGCCAGCCGTCGCGTGGTGACCGTGGACGGCGGCCTCATGCATGCCGCGGTCGCCCTGGAAAGGCCGACGGTAGCCTTGCTGGGTCCCACGGATCCCGATCTCTGGTTCCCCTACACGTCCTTCGGCCCCTACCGTTATCTTTGTGTGCAACCGGACTGCCACCCGTGTGATCTGCACGTGTGCGGGGACCATATCTGCATGCCGGATCTCCCGGTGAACCTGGTCGCCGAAGCGGTGGCGTCTCTTCGAATGCAGGGAGGCGGTGAGGTTTGAGTCGATCGACTCACATCCCCTTGTCGTCCGTTCGCCGAGTGCTGATTATCCGCAGGCGTGCGCTCGGTGACGCCTTGGTTAGCCTGCCGGCCGTGCTGGCCCTGAGAGATGCGTTGCCCCACGCCGCATTGGATCTCGTAGTCGATCGCGCCTTGACCCCCCTCTTTTCCGATCAGGATGGAATCAACGTGATTCCCTGGGATGGTCGTGATCGCTGGAGCACGCCACGCTGGATCCAACGGTTGCGACGTCGCCGCTACGATCTTGTGCTGGATTATTTGAGCACGCCCCAAACGGCCATGTGGACGGCGCTCAGCGGCGCCCGCTGGCGTGTGGGTTTCGATCTGCGTTGGCGCAGTTGGGCCTATAACGTCCGTGTCCCGAGATATGGCGGTGAGCGAACCGAACTCCGTCAGTTCGCGGGGGAGAGTTTTGTCGATCCCCTGCGTGTTCTGGGCCTCGATCCGGAACCTTGGCAACCCCAGCTATGCTTGGAATTTTCCGCAGACGTCCTGGGTACGTCATACAGGGAATGGATTTCCTCGCTTGTTGATCGATCGCGTCCTCATGTGGGGATCGTTCTCAGCGCCACCTGGCCCGCCAAGGCCTGGCCGTTGAGGGAGGCCGCCGTTCTGGTCCGTGAACTCATGGGAGAGGGTGCTACAGTCATACTGCTTCCGGGGCCAGGCGAAAAGGGGCTGCTGCAGCCGTTGATCGACGAGGTCCCCGAGGTTCTTTGCGCGCCATCGACGGACCTGCGCGAGTTGTCCGATCTGATGTCCCGTCTGGATCTGCTGGTGTCCACCGACAGCGGCCCGCGACATCTTGCCGCCGCGGTGGGTGTGCCCACGGTCACCCTGTACGGGCCGACCGACCCGACCGGATGGAACCAGGAACACCCTTTGCATGTTGCGGTGCGGACAGGCGAGACCTGTTCACCGTGCGATTTGAACACGTGTCCACTAGCCGATCATCCCTGCATGACGCAATTGACGGCAAAATCGGTGGGCGAGGCTGTACGCGCGGTTCTGGACAGGCGGCAAGCATTAGGCGAGACCACAGTTGATCGGAATATTTCATGAATCGTCTTTACGGATTTCCAGCCAAGACGGCCCTGCTGATTTTTTGTACCTGCGCAACCGTTGCCGTTGCGTCCGCCCCTGATCCGGATTCAACCGCCGTTGACACGAAACCGATCTATGCGAGTGTCCCTTTCGCCCCTGGCGAACTGTTGACGTTTTCCATCGATTACGGACCGGTCAACGCCGGGGAGGCTTCGTTGGAGGTTCGTGATCTGCTCGTATCGGGTGGACGGGACTGTTATCGCGTGGAGAGCAAGGCCCGGTCGAACCGTATCTTCTCGGCCTTTTATATGGTGCGTGACAAGGTCGTTTCCCATATCGATCGCGAAACCCTCTTCACTCGCTATTTCAGCAAGCGTTTGCGCGAAGGCGAATACCGCAAGAACATCGCCGTGCGTTTCGATCACGACGCGGGCAAGGCCCGCTATGCCGATGGCAGGGACCTGGATATCGAGCCGGGTGTGCACGACATCCTCTCGGCCTTCTACTTCGTGCGCACCCTCGACCTGGTGCCGGGCGCCAGCACCTACATCCACACGCACAGTTCGCACAAGAACTACGATTTGGAAGTGAAGGTGTATGGACGGGAAACAATCAAGGTCCCGGCTGGCACATTCGACTGCTACAAGGTCGAGCCCGTCATTCTGGGTGAGGGGCTCTTTCAGTTCGAGGGCAAGCTGACCATCTGGCTGACGGCCGACGATCGGCGTTTGCCCGTCCTGATGAAGACTAAGGTCAAGGTCGGCGCCATCAACGCATCGCTAAAATCGTATACCCTGGGCAAGTCCCCGGCGGGGGAGAGATAATATGGCAGTTGGACCCGAACTGTTCGGTGTCAAGGACAGGTCCGATTGGTTGCGTTCGTCCGACCTGACCGCGATGCCAATGACGTCCAATGATTGGCCTTTCACGGTTGTCGTCATCCTGTTGGCGATTGTCTTGCGGATGGTCAATCTCGGCGCCGCGCCCCTTTGGATCGACGAGTACATTACCTGGACCATGATCAACCCGGGCCCAGGACACGGCTTCTGGGAACAGTTCCGCGACAATGTTCAGGGGCCGCTATATCTGGCCGTATTGTGGCCCACGGCCCGTGATAATCTCACAGAATTCGCCATGCGCTTGCCGGCTGCACTGGCGGGTATCGCGACCATTCCCCTGATGCTGCGTCTCGGCATCGAACTCCACGATCGTCGCAGCGGGCGTTGGGCTGCGCTCCTGTTGGCGGTCAACCCTTTCCATCTCTGGTACTGCCAAGAGGCGCGCGGCTACGCCTTCCTTATCTTTTTCACCCTGGCGGCTACGATCATCCTGGTGCGTATGATGGTTCTTGGGGCCACGTATCGGCGCGCCGTGTTCTATGGTGTCCTGGCGGGACTGGCCGTACTGAGCAACATGTCGGCCCTGTTCCTGTTCGCGGCCCAGGCCCTCGGTGTTTTGATCTTCGCACGACCCTGGTCCACACCTCGCTGGCGGTCCTGGCTGGTGGCGTTCGGGATCGTGGGATTGATCGCGTTGCCGTGGATGTTGGAGGCTACCGGATACTGGTATGTAGGACGTTTGGCGCAGGGGGGTGGGGGTGGACTGCAGCCCGCCGGCAATTCGAGTCTGAACGTATGGGTCTATCCCTTCACTTTCTACGCCTTCTTCTACGGCTTCACTCTGGGACCGACGCTGACGGAACTTCATCAACCGGATCGTTTGAATCTGATCAAATCCAGCCTACCGCTCCTGGCGTCGGCAGGATTTGTCGCCATGGCGCTGATGCTGAGCGGCCTGACGCGATTGAAACTCTGGCTTCGGTCGTCGATACTGCTTTGGATCCTGGTGCCGGTCGTAATCCTTACGATCCTGAGGTTGGCTGACATCAAGACCTTCACTCCACGATACCTGTCCGCTCTCCTGCCGCTGTTCGTTTACGTCGCAGCGGTGGGATTGGGGCGGCGGCCGTTCCGGTTTGCGGGCGTCGCGGGTCTGATCTGGCTCGCCTTGACCGTGTGGTCGGTCGGGAACTACCATGGGAACGATCGATACGCCCGCGACGACATCCGTGCGGCCGCGCACTGGATCCGCGCCCATGAAAGTGAGGGCGAGTCGGTCCTGGTGCCGGTCGTGAGCAACGTTTTCGGCTATTACTACGAGGGCACGAGCCGTGTACGGGATTTTTGGGATTGTCCAAACGTTCCGGATGCAGAGACCGCGGACAGGTTGATCGATGAGCGAGTGGACGGTGCCACCGGCGCCTGGCTGGTTCTCAGTCGGAGCGAGGCCCTGGATCCGGGACACTACCTGGAGCCGGCGTTGATTGCTCGCGGCGCATTGATCGACGACCAGGTCTTTCCCGGCGTACGTCTGTTGCACGTGGTTCACATCACCCCGCCGGCACCCGAAACGGATGCACCCCTGGAGGTGGACACGCCTTGAATGTTCAGAGCCGTGACGAAGACGTCTTCGCCGCCCATGGCGGGTTCGAGGCTTTCATCGCCAAGGACGAGGACGGTCCCGTGCCCGTGAATTTCCGGGTGTACCTTCTGATCAAACGGGCTATCGACATCGTCGGTGCTCTGGTCGGCCTGGTGTTGATCCTGCCTTTGCTGCCTTTTCTCATCCTGATGATCAAACTCGATTCACCTGGGCCCATCATCTTCAAGCAGAAGCGGGTGGGTTATCTCGGGCGAACGTTCAACTGTTTCAAATTCCGTTCCATGGAGATGGGAGCCGAAGATCGCAAAGATGAGCTCAGTCATTTGAACGAGGCGAGCGGTGCAGCCTTCAAGATCCAGGAGGATCCGCGTATCACCGGTGTGGGGCGCTTTATCCGCAGCAGCAGCCTCGATGAATTCCCCCAGCTCTTCAACGTGTTTCGCGGCGACATGTCCATCGTCGGTCCCCGCCCCCAGATTCCCGGCGAGGTGGCCGAGTACACTCCGGCCCAGGCCCGCCGCCTGCTGGTCAAGCCGGGGCTGACCTGCGTCTGGCAGGTCTCCGGCCGCAGCCATCTCGACTTCACCGAGTGGATGGCGCTCGACCTGGTCTACGTTCGCAAGAGAAGCCTCCGATTCGACCTTTGGGTTCTGAGCCGTACGATTCCCGCTGTCATCGAGCGCAAGGGAGCCTACTGATGCTCTCGGTGGGGTGTGACATCGTATCTGTGGCCCGTATCGCAGAAGCCGCGAGGACCCATGGTGATCGTTTTCTGCAACGGTGCTATCGTCCGGACGAGATCGGATTGGCGGAATCGGGAGGAGATCGCGCAGCTGAAACGCTGGCTTCCCGTTGGGCGGCCAAGGAAGCTTTCGTAAAAGCCTTGGGCGAAGGCGCTTCCGGCGTACCCTACCGTGACATCGAAGTGGTCAACGACCTGCTCGATTCCCCTACCCTCAAATTGCATGGTCGTGCCTTGTCGGCCTTTGCGGACATGGGCGCCGGGGGAGTGGATCTGACCCTGAGTCTCGAGCGCGGTCACGCCGTGGCCGTGGTGATCCTGACCTCCTGATTTCATTGCCTGTCTCCCCTTGATCTGACCGGTTGCAGCGGCTACCATCACCGCACTCACCGGTATTCCGGCCGGTCCACCCCACAACGACGAGGTGTCTTGATCTTGGTCGAGCGCGACTTCATGCTGATGGACGTCTTCACCCGGAGCCCATTCGGGGGGAGTCCCTTGACTCTGTTCCCCGACGGCAGCGGGCTGGATTCAAATGTAATGCAGATCCTGGCCGGCGAGATGGGCACGCCCGAGACCGCCTTCGTCGTGGGGGCCGAGGAGCCGTGCAGCCAGGCCCGTTTGCGCATCTTCACGCCATCCGGTGAAGTGCCCCAGTCCGGCTTGTCGGTGATCGGGGCTACGTGCGCTCTGGACAGCCGCGGCCTCGTCCTCCGCAGCGAGCCCGAGACGACCTTCACCTGGCAGACGGAGACCGGCTTTCATCCCGTCACGCTGAAGGCCGAGAACGGCGACACGCTGTTCAGCATGTCGCACGAACCCGCCGCCTTCATCGGCCAGTATTACCAGCGGGGAAAGGTGGCGCGCGCCCTGGGTCTCTCGGAGCAGGACATAGCCATCACCGGCATGCCCTGCGAGATCGTCTCGGCGGGATTGCCCATTCACATCGTACCGCTCGCCCTGCTCGAAACCGTGCGCCGCATCAAGTTGAGCCAGGCCGGTGCGCGTGAGATCGTCAAGGATCTCGGCTTCGGCGACATCTTCGTCTTCACTTGTGAGACGGTGAGTGAGGAAGTCGATGTCCATTGCCGCATGTTCGCCCACGACTTCGGGATTCCCGAAGATGCCGCGACCGGCAGTGCTGTCGGGGCCCTGATCGCCTACATGATCAAGCACCGGCTCGTCCCCGCAGGCAAGCAGGCCCGCATCGTTTGTGAACAAGGATTGGAGATGGGCAGGCCGAGCCGCCTGTTCGTCGATGCGGACGTCGAGGCCGGCAAGGCCGTGGCGATCCGGGTCGGCGGGCACTGCGTGCACATCGGCGAGGGGCGCATCTCATTCGACCCGGACGACATGTCCTGAATCGACGCGACGTGAACCAACAGGAGACAGAGCAATGACGACGACCGCCGGACTCAGCACCGAAATGCGCGAAATGATGATCCAGGCCCTGCGCTCGGTTTGCCAACGCGACATGTCAGAGGATCGCCAACTCGAGTTGGACGAGCGGGACGAATTTCCCATGGAGTTCATAAAGGAGCTTTTGTCGCCCAATGTAGGCCTGCACCTGGTGTTCCTGCCCGAGGACGTGGGAGGATTGGGCGGCGGCGCCCTCGACGTCTGTCGCGTCTCCGAGGAAATGGCGCGGATCGATCTGGGTCTGGCGACATCGTTCCTGGCCATCTGTCTCGGCACCGATCCGATCATCGTCGGCGGCACTCCCGAACAGAAGACCAAGTGGTTGGGCAAGATCGCCGAGGGCAAGATCGTGGCTTACGGGGTGACCGAGCCGGCCGCCGGCAGCAATGTGGCCGCGCTGCAGACGGTCGCCGACCGCATTACCGATGCCGACGGCGCCGTTACCGGCTACCGGATCAACGGCACGAAACAGTTCATCACCAACGGCAGCGTCGCCGAAATCTATACCATCCTGGCCAAGACGCCCGACGGTCCCACCTTCTTCGTCGTTGATCGGGAGACTCCGGGTCTGTCAGCCGGACGGCACGAGGATAAGCACGGCATTCGTGCATCCGATACGGCCGGGGTGGTGCTCGAGGACGTGGAAGTGCCAGTGGACCAGCTCATCGGAGGCGTGGAGGGCGAGGGTCTGAAGCAGGCCAACGCCGTCTTCGGATACACGCGCCTGATGGTCGGTGCGTTTGGTCTGGGAGGCGGACAAGCTGCGCTGAATAGAGCCGTCAAATACGCCAAGGAGCGCATCCAGTTCGGCACGACACTGATCGAAAAGGAGGGGTATTGCTTCAAGCTCCTCGTTCCCAATTGGGTCGCTCTGGAAGCCGGTCGCGCTTACGCGGAAGAGATCGCGAGACGACTTGACGGCGGCGAGGACGGTCTTCAGGTCGAGGGCGCCATCGCAAAATTGTGGTGCACCGAAGCCGGCAACCAGGCCGCCGACGATTCCATCCAGGCTTTGGGTGGTTACGGCTACACCCGTGAGTATCTCGTTGAGAAGATTCGACGCGACGTCCGCATAACAACAATCTACGAAGGCACCAGCGAGATCCTTCTGAGCATTATCGGCATGTTCCGCTGGAAGGCGACCGTTCGGTCCAAGGGCGCCTGGTACGAGGAGCAAGCGGCCGCCTTGGATGCCATACACGCGGCGAATGGCCGGCTCGGAGCCGACCTCGTCGCGGCGGCCACTCGCGATCTCAACGCCACGATACTTCACTGCCACGGCAAGCGCACCGCCACGAAGCAAACCGTGCAGTTCGGACTGGCCGACATGATGACCTCTTGCGAGATCGCCGGCTCCTTCTGCCGGCACGCCGCGGCCCTGGCGGCCGATGGACACGACGATGCCGAAGGCTACGCCGCCATGAGCCGGTTCCAGGCTCAGCGTGTGCTGAGCGACGTGGCGACCGGTGTCGTGAACTGCGTCGTCGGTACCGTGACCTCCGACGACACGGAAGCCATGACCGGCGCCCGGGGATTCCTGGCCGGTTTGGCCACGGCGAACACCGTGGCGGCCCATGCCGGTCAGTTTGTGGATGCGGTGGCGATCACCGGGTACATCAAGCGGAAAGTGGTATGAGTCGGACCCCTCACAGGCCCGAAGTCCAATCAAACGCCCGGCCGAAGGCGATGGCGCAGCGGATGGGCGTTGGGTCGGGCGAATCGGCGGGGCTGTCCAACGACGACGAGCGATTCCTGCAATCCTTGGCCGCACGTGTGCGCCGAGCGGGTTTGGTCGCGCCGGCCGTTCTCTGGTTGAGCAGCATACGTCCACTGACCTTTCTGGGATCACAGGCGCTTCATGTCGCCGCTCCGCTGATCGACATTCTCGTTCCCGACGACGGGGCCACCCGTCTGGCGCGTCTTATGGAAGACCGCGCCATTCTTGACAGGTTCCTGGACTATATAGAATCCCCCGAGGTCGATGCAGGTGTACCTTCATGAATTCGTACGTTGATCTCCAGCATTGGAACATACTGCTGATCACCGTCGTGCTGACCAGCCTGATCGCCTGGTCCATCTGGCGAACCCGCTCCGGACATTCCGTATCGCTGCGGAAGTTCGCCGCACTGGACGCGATTTCC
Source organism: bacterium (assembly GCA_030635025.1). Classification (GTDB taxonomy): domain Bacteria; phylum Krumholzibacteriota; class Krumholzibacteriia; order LZORAL124-64-63; family LZORAL124-64-63; genus JAHIYU01. The sequence continues at coordinate 1,996 of DAOVZQ010000013.1, read as the reverse complement.
GACGCGGTTGCCAAGGCCGTGGATTCAGGCCAGACCGTATTTTTCGTCCCGGGTGTTCGCGACCTCGACAATATGCAGACGGTGGCCGCCCTGTCGGTCCTGGCACCGGTCGCAGCCGAAGTGGCGACGCGGGGCGGTCGCATCTTCGTGCCCACCAGCCGTAGCATGGTCATGGACAGCGCGCGGGACATCTGTCGTCAGGCCTACGCCGAAGCCGGGCGCGAAGACCTGTGGGACGAGGAGATGGTGACCTACATCTCCGACGACCAGCTCGGGTTCGTGGCGCGGGTCGATGGCCTGATCGCCCGCGAAAAGCCGGGCCTCTGTCTCTTCATGGGATTCTTCGCTTCCGAATCCCTTCTGCTGGCCGAGGGCGGTTATCACGTCGGCGCCGTGCAGATCGCTGGCACGGCCAGCCCGGTCCAATTGCCCTTCTTCGTGACGGCCTGTGACCACACGCTCATCGGCGAGGAGTTCTTCGCGGCGGGAGCTTCCCTGGAGAACGATCCCCACATGCTCGGCAGCCTGCACGGGCAGGATCTGGGCAAACGTCTGGCCATCGTGTGCATTCTGGCCGGCACCGTGATCGTGACCTTGGCCGAAGTGACGGGCCTGGATGTCGCGTCCCGATTGGGTGACGCCTTTTTCACGCTGTTCAGGGCCGGGTAAGGCAATGCGTAGCAGGATCACACAACTCATTCTCTCCTCGGTGGCGATTCTGCTGATCGCATCCGCTTTCGCCACCCGTCCAAGCGGGGCAGACGGCCCCGCGCTGAACCGTTTCCTGGCCTTTTTCGATCAGCATGCCTCGCTGTGGTTCAGTGTCCTGGCTGTGTTCGCCTTTATCCTGGGCGGCGCCAGTCTCATGCGCACCCATTGGCGAAAAGTCACCGAGCGGGCGGACGACTGGCGTTACTCGCTGGTGACGTTGGTCAGTTTCGTCGTCGTGCTGGTTGTGGGCCTGGCCAAGATCGGCGGCCCGCCCGGACTGCAGGGAAACGTCGCCGCACCGGACAGCTGGCTGACGAGTATTTTCGAAACGGTGCTCAGCCCGTTGCATGCGACCCTCTACGCCTTGCTGGCCTTCTATATCGCCTCTGCTTCGTTCAGGACCTTCCGCGCCCGCAACCTCGAAGCCACCGTGCTGCTGGTCTCGGCCCTGATCGTCATCCTGGGACGCATTCCCTACGGGGCGACGTTGACCTCATGGCTGCCGGAGCCCTTGACCTTCCTGCGAATGGAGGACCTGTCGCTCTGGCTCCTGAAGGTGCCCAATACGGCTGGCCAACGGGCGATCATGATCGGCATCGCCCTGGGTGTCGTGGCCATGGCCATGCGCCTGATCCTCGGCGTTGAAAAAGGGCAGGGGGGGAGGTCGCGATGATGAATTTCATTCATGAATTCGCCGCAGCCCTAGAGGCCCTGGATCGCCGCTGGATCTACCTCGTGCTGGCGGCGTCCGTCGTCCTGGCCCTACTGTCCGGACTCTATTACCCCGACAAGCCCAGCGATGTGGTCATGCCCATCTACGACCATGTGGAAAACCTGCCGGCCGGTACGCCGATCCTGTTGTCGATCGACTACTCGCCGAGTTCCGCGCCCGAACTGGAGCCCATGGCCGAAGCCATGACGCGCCACGCACTGCTGTCGGGGCACCCCATTTGTTTCATCTCGTTGTGGCCTACGGGCAACAACATGATCGCTAGGGTAGAAGAGCGAATCTGCCGCGCAGAATTCCCGGCCGCCGTTTCAGGACGCGACTGGGTCAGTCTCGGTTATCAGGCGGGCGGGGAGATGCTCATCAACTCGTTGCGCGATTCCCTGACGGCCCGCTACGAGACCGACATGGCCGGTCGCCCCCTCCACGATCTCCCCGCCCTGGCCGACGTGGCCGGCCTGGGGGACTTCGGCCTGTTGGTCAGCTTCTCCGCCGGGGTGCCCGGTCTCAAGGAATGGATTCTTTACGCGGGAGATGTGATCGACGTGCCCGTCGCGG
>DAOVZQ010000364.1 GCA_030635025.1 bacterium | reverse complement strand
TATCAGGGCGAGAGCCATTAAAACGAGAGTGAGTTTCCTCATACTTTCCCCCCATCGCTGAACTAGTCAACCAATGGTACAGGTGAAAGATTTTGTCTCTGACACTTCCGAAAGGAAGGAATGCAAAGACACGAACAGAGCAGGCAAAATCTAACTCAGTCACCGGCACAGGGCCGTTTCCAAGGTCGGGATGCAGTTCCGCTGTGACTGTGACGAGATGACTCGCGATCCAAGCAAGAGTGTCAAGTTATTAGGAACTTACTTCGAGTGGAGTCGGGCTCAACGTCACATCGGAAAGCATTTTGCCTTCGAGTCGCACAGATGAGCATACCTAAACACGTCAACCAAGTCAATAGGATACATAAAAAAAAAAGGGGGCACCGCCCGGACCCCCTGAAAGCGTATATTCGCAGATTTGAGTTGAAGTTAGGACATCACTGAGCGTCGTTTTCAAGCGGAGCCACCGCGCTAAAATCAGCGTATAGTGCAAACAGGCCATAGATCTCCCTCAAAAAATCGTGCCGAATCTGCTTCAACTGCAAATCAGTCACATTTACTCTGACTTGGTCGAAAAAATCACCTATTGCAGGCCCAAGTGATGACAATACTCGAAATACGCTCTGGTAGTCGCCCCCGGCACGGTGATCGAGAAGCAATGGCACTGCGGCCATGACCTGATCACGCAATTCGATTTCGGCGTCTTCGGTCAACCCGGAAAAATCGAGGCCTGTCGGTGTCCGTCCACCAGACAGCCAACGATCGACGCATCCGTTCGCATCCGCGGTGGCGAGCAGGGCCCCTTCCAAAATATTCCGACATCGCTTGAATCCCGTGGCGAGCCGTTGGAAATCGGAAGCTTCACGGAAGCCGTCCAGGGCCTCCGCCCAGTCCCTTGCATCCAGGGGATCATTCCCATGCGCCGGCAACACGGCCCGCACCGCTTCGGTTGTCGAGCCCAGGCCGACCAGCAATCGTTCCAGCCGCGTCAGCGAAAAATCCCGTAAACCGGCGGAGGCTTTGGCTAGTATGTCCTCGTTCACATGCTCAGCGAACGCACGCAGGGCGGCCTCGAGTGCCGACGGCAGATCGAGGCGCAAACCGTGGTGAAGCAACGTCCTCTGGATGGCCAGGGTATGGCGCCGCAACGCATAGGGATCCTTGGCGCCCGTAGGCACGAAGCCGGCCAGCCAACAACCGGCGACGGTGTCCAGACGGTCGGCCACAGACAGGATCGCGCTGAGCAGATCATCCGGAGGCGAGTCGCCGGCGCTGCGCGGACTGTGGTACGCCTCCAGGATGTGGCACACTTCGGGAGTCTCCCCCGCCACGGCCGCATAGCGGGCGCCGATGGTTCCCTCGAGCTTCGTGAATTCCTTGCCGTCGCGAATCATTTCGGTCACCAGGTCGAACTTGCAGATGGCGGTGGCCCGAACCAGAGATTCCGGCACGGGCGTACTCTTACCCAGCCCCTCACACCACAAAAATTCCACGAGACAGCTCATGCGTTTGAGCTTGTCGCCGAGCGATCCGTAGCCCTCCAACCAGGTCACGTTGTCGAGGCGTTTCACATGCTGGTCGGGACTCAGCTTGCGGTCGAATGTCCAATAGAACAGGGCATCGCTCAAACGGGCCACCAGGACACGCTGATTCCCGCGGATCACATTATCGAGAGCCTCCCGGTTTCCGTCCCGGGCGGCCAGAAAAACGGGCAGCAGATCCTCGTTTTCGGTATTCCGCACGGCAAAGTATCGTTGATGGGACTTCAGGGCCGTAACGATGACCTCCGCAGGCAGGGCGAAGAACTCGTCCGAGTAGCGACCCGCGAAAGGTGTCGGATATTCACACAGGTCGACCACCTCCCCCAGCAGATCGGAATCCTCGATCATGCTACCGCCGCTGTCCTCCAGGGCCTGGGCGGCTCCGGTCAGGATCATCTCCCGCCTTTCGTCCTGATCGACGATCACACCGTTCTCGCGCATGAGGTCCAGGTACGCCCCGGGCGAAGAAACCGACACTTCGCGATTGTCGGCCAGGGTCCGATGGCCGTGGGTCGTGCGTCCCGACCTCAAACCCGCCAGCTGCATATCGACTACGTCGTCGCCCAGCAGAACCGTCAGCCATTGGATGGGGCGGGCGTATTCGAGATCGCTCTCACCCCAACGCATCACCTTGGGGAACGGAATACCCAGTATGAGTTGCGGCAGGATCTCGCCGAGCACTTCGGCGGCGTCACGACCCGGAATCGATTTACGAGCCCCCAGGAATCGGCCGCCCTTTTCGTTGGCGACTTCGTAGCAGTCCTCGATCGCCACGCCGTTCTTGCGGACGAAACCAAGCGCCGCCTTGGTGGGTTCGCCGTCATCGTCGTAGGCCACGGCTAGGGGCGGCCCCTTCAACTCGACCTCACGATCGTCCTGGCGGCTCTTGAGCGACTCGATCATCACCACCAACCGGCGAGGCGTCGCCAAGACACGCAGGCCTTCGTGATCGAGTGCATTCTCCAGCAGGCGGGCTCCGAGCACCTTCGTCATGTGCTCGCGCTCCACGGGCAGGAATCGGGCGGGGAGTTCATCCGTGCCGACTTCGCACAGGAAGGGCAGGTATCCTTTAGCGGTCATCATTGATCTCCTTGCGGAGCAGCGGGTGTCCCATTTCCTCACGCTTTTCCAGATAGGCGGCGGCCACGCGTCGGGCCAGATGGCGCACACGCTTTATATAACCGGTGCGTTCGGTAACGGAGATCGCGCCTCGCGCCTCCAACACGTTGAACAGATGGCTGCACTTGATGACCGAGTCGTACGCGGGATGGACGAGTCCCTCCTCGATCAGCGCCAGGGCTTCGGATTCGCGCTCCTCAAAGTGCCGGCGATACATCTCCACATCGGCCTTGTCGAAGTTGAAGATCGAAAACTCGCGCTCGAACTGTCCCTGGACGTCGCCCCAACTCAGTCCACCACCCCAGGCCAGGTCGTTCACATGTTCGACGCCCTGGGTATACATGGCCAGGCGCAGCAGTCCGTAGGTCAGCTCGACTGACACCGGCTTGAGCTTGAATCCGCCCACCTGTTGGAAGTAGGTGAATTGGGAGATCTCCATGCCGTCGATCCACACTTCCCAGCCGAGGCCCGCCGCACCCAGGGACGGCGACTCCCAGTCGTCTTCGACGAATCGGATATCGTGTTCGCGGGGTTCGATGCCAATGGCGCGAAGGGATTCGAGATACAGTCCCTGGGAATCGACGGGGTTGGGCTTGAGCAATACCTGGAACTGCAGGAACTGCTGAACGCGGTTGGGATTCTCGCCGTAGCGCCCGTCCTTGGGGCGGCGGCTCGGTTCCACATAGGCGACGCGCCAGGGCTCGGGGCCGAGGCAGCGCAGGAAGGTGGCCGGGTTGAAGGTTCCAGCGCCCACTTCCGAATTATAGGGCTGCACGATGACGCACCCCTGGTCGCTCCAGAACTGCTGGAGCCTGGCGATCATGGTCTGATAATCCATCATGACGCTTCATCCTTCGGCGGCGCCGTGTTTCCGGCGCCGTTGTCCGCCGCACGACCGGCGCGCAACAGGTCCAGGCTCGCAGGCAGGCGATATCCCGGCAGGTGATACGACAGGAACAGGTGGAGCAGAATCCCCATTTCCCTGGTAGCGCGACGGCTGAGTTCGTCCATCGTCGCCCCCACGCCCGCGAGCGACCGCATCCGCGTGAGCAGATCGGCGCCGCAGGGTCGGGCCGCGTGGTGGTCGCCGGCAGCGGCGCACCGCCCG
>DAOVZQ010000391.1 GCA_030635025.1 bacterium | reverse complement strand
CGTCGATCTCGTTCTGGATAGAGGACCGTATGGGACTGGCGCAGCCGGAATCCAAAATCATTCACATCGGCAGAAACTAAATTCATCCCGTCATCCCGCAGATCCGCAGCTTCCTTACCTTCGTTCTACCCTTCGCCTGGGTGGCTTTCTACCCGGCGACCTGGTTCGTGGGTGGACCGGAATTCCAGCGTATCGCCCTGCTTACCCCCTTGGTGGGGTTGATCACTTTCGGTGCGGGATACGCGGTATGGACGCAGGGTATTCGTCGCTACGCCAGCACCGGCAGCTGACCGTTCATGATCCTGTCGGCGTTGACGGGGGAACCCGGCTGGGCCATCTTGTGTACCACTGACCTTCGCTAACGCCTATCGTGTCCATGGAGGAGAAGAAGATGAAGCGCCTGCCCGTGTATTTGTCGATCTGCGTCTTGTCGCTCTCGCTGGCCGCGGCCGCGAGCGCTGGTACGTGGGGCGGCCACAACGGCGACATCCGTCTCACATTTACCGAGGGTCCGGAGTACGAGCATTTCAAGCAGAGCAAGCCTTTGCCCAAGGCGGGTGTGATCCTGGATCTATACGCAGTGCTTTCAGGCGTTGATCAGGTCTTGTTCCATGACGAGAAATACATGAGCGTCGGCGGCTGGGAGCTCCAGTTGCAGGTCGATGGGGCCGAATGGGAGATCATGGAGCTCGAGCTGCCGGATGATTCCATCAACGCCGGCACCGCCAAGGGCTACATGTACGTAGGCAAGTATTCTGGCGTGAAATTCGTCGACGGTGACGCCAAGCTGGCGCGTTGGCGCATCCGTCTTCTGGGTGATCCCAAGAACGTGACCTTCAGTCTCAATCCCGGCGGACTGAACAGCTGTATCACCACGGACGGCTGCCCCGGCAGCGGCACGCAGGCCCTATGGACAGGCAGCGGCGCCGCCGGACTGATCGGCGTTCTCTTCAGCGCCGGCTATATCCCCGCCTATCTGAATTGGGAAGACGACCCGCCGGAGTTGGCGGCCGTCCACGGTAAGGGCGAATGGAGCGATACGGGTTTGTTCACGAAGGACTGACGGATAGCCCTACGAATTAAGAGCACCCCGCCCGAAAGAGCGGGGTGCATTTTTATGAGCCGTGTATTGGGACCTAGTGATCGCCGGAGCAGATCTCCACGAGTACCGACCCGGTCGACTTGGGGTGCAGGAATACGACCTGCTTGCCGCCGGCGCCGATGAGCGGTTCCTCGTTGATCAGCCGCAAGCCCGCTTCGCGGCAGGCGCGCAGGGCGAGATCCATGTCGTCCGCGTGGAAGGCCAGGTGATGCAGACCCGGTCCCTTCTTGGCGATGAATTTCGCGATGTTGCAGTCGTCGTCCAGGGGTTCGAGCAGCTCCACATGTCCGACGGGGCTGTTGCGCGACACCTTCAGGAAAGCCACGCGCACCTTCTCGCGGGGGATCTCCTCGGTGCGTTCCAATTCCAGACCGAGCAGGCCGCTATAGAGAGTGATCGCCTCGTCGAGGTCGGTCACGGCTATACCGATATGGTCCAGATATCCGGCCATGCCGGGGGGGATGGGCAGATCGTTCAGGTTCATGAAGGCCTCCAGGCTCGCGGGTCCACGGTTGCCCTCAAGATAAACGAGCGGTCCCACATACCAAACCGGAAATCGTTTACGGCGAGGGCGTGCGGGCCTATATTCCGGGTGTCGATGAACCCCACAGCTATTCCCTGGAGGAACCATGCTCGATCCGCGTCACGTCGCCCTGGCCGAACAGCTCGTGGGCTACAGCGTCAACGTCCAGCCCGGCGAGGTCGTCTATATTGAACTGAAGGGTGTCGAGACCCTGGACCTCGGCCGTCAGCTCGTCCGCGCCGCCACCGCGGCCGGCGGCGTTCCGTTCTGGTACTACAACGACGAGGACGTCTCCCGTCACTTCGTCAAGAATGCCAATGAGGACCAGTTCACGCGCTGGGCTGAGTTCCATAAGCGCATCATGGCCGACTCGGATTGCTTCATCTCCATCCGCGGCAGCAGCAATCCCTTCGACCACAAGGACGTCGAAGCTGATCGCATGAAGTGGTACAACAAGGCCTATTGGGATGAAGTGCACGGCCTGCGCGTACGCGACAAGAAGTGGGTCGTCCTGCGCTATCCCAACCCGAGCATGGCTATCCAGGCCGAAACGTCTACCGAGGAATTCGAGGACTTCTACTTCCGGGTGTGCGGATTCGACTATGCGCGAATGAGCCAGGCCATGGACCCCCTGAAGGCCCTGCTCGAGCGGACCGACAAGGTGGAGCTCACCGGCCCCGGGACCGATCTTACCTTCAGTATCAAGGATATTGGCGCGGTCAAATGCGACGGGCACCGTAACGTGCCCGACGGCGAGGTCTATTCCTGCCCGATCCGCGATTCGGTCAACGGTGAGATCACATACAATGCGGCATCCATGCGCAACGGCATGCTCTTCAAGAATATCCGCTTCGTGTGCAGGGATGGTAAGATCGTCGAGGGCACCTACGACGGCGATGACACCAAGCTCAACGAGATCCTCGACACCGATGACGGCGCGCGCCACTTCGGCGAGTTCGCCCTGGGCGTAAACCCGTTCATCAAGGCCCCCATGATGGACACGCTCTTCGACGAGAAGATCGGTGGTTCCTTTCACCTCACACCGGGCCAGGCCTATCCGGCCACGGACAACGGCAACAAGTCGGCGATCCATTGGGATCTGGTCAACATCCAGACGCCCGAGTGGGGCGGTGGGGAGATCAAGTTCGACGGCGTGTTGGTGCGCAAGGATGGGCTCTTCGTCCTGCCCGAGCTCGAGGGGTTGAACCCGGACAAGCTCACGGGCTGATCGAGCCGACGAGATCGAATAAAAAGAGGGGAGGCCGCTGCGGCTTCCCCTCTTTCCTTGTCTAACACCGGTCTGTTCAGTCCTCGGTCTCGATCCGCAACAACCCGTCACCCGCGTTGACCGACTGCCCGGCCTCCACCAGCACGTCGCCTACCGTCCCGTCGATGGACGCGGCGATCTCGTTCTGCATCTTCATGGCCTCGAGGACCAGCAGGATGTCGCCCTTGGCCACGGCTTGTCCCGACTCCACGTAGACCTCCACGACCAGTCCCGGGATCTCGGCATTCACGGCGCCGTCGCCTCCGGCGTCGACACGCGACTCCAGGGCCATGGCCCGCAGTTCATCCATGACCGTCAGGTCCACCGCGCGTCCGTCCACGCTGGCTGCTACGGCCCCCGTGGCTTCGCGGGGTGTGAGGTCGACCAGATGCATATGGCCGTCTTGGCGCAGGGAGATCGCACCGCCGCCGGGCAGCATGGCGGCGTCGATCTCACGGAGTTCGCCGTCGTCGATCTGAACGGCGATCCGGTCTCCGTCACGCGCCAGGACGGTCGTGATCTGCTCACCGGCGATATGCATGACGTACTTCTTCTTCATCCACATGGGGACTCCTACTCGCTGCGCGTCAT
>DAOVZQ010000488.1 GCA_030635025.1 bacterium | reverse complement strand
GGCGTGACACAGGGCGAGTGGGCGCGGTTGCACAAGTCCTTTGGTTGCAGGGCGGCTAAATAAGCAGAAGGCACACGATACCTGGGGCCTTCGCCTTCGCAACAATTCCCCTGTATCCAGCGCTACCACCGTTGTTCCCGGTACCCTTTTAGGACCCATTGACGGTTTTGGACCGGGCGGAACACGCCAGGGAACAACAGCGCAAATCTTAGAAACACGGCCGTTAGCAGTCGAAGATACCTTTTATGTATAATTCCCCTCGCTAGTTAGGCCGCAGTATCCGAATTCTCGGGATTGTGGCGATCGTATCCGCCAATGGGAGGATTTCAGATGAAGATCCAGACGACAAAGCTCTGCCTGACGGTTCTCGCCCTGACCATGATTATGGCCATCTCCGCCAGCGCCGAAATCCTGTTGGACCAGTCCGACTACAACCTCGACGTCCCCGGGTTCATCAATGCCTATGCGCCTGGTCCCATGGGTATGCAGACCTTCAGTGTCAACGACATCACCGTTGGCGAAAACGGCTGGGTAATCCAGTCCATCACCTCCTACGTAAACGCTCTGGGAGGTTACGATGATCTGGTCAATTCCGGTTACTTGAATATCTTTCCGAAAACCGGTCCCATGCCTGTCGACGGCGTTGACGTTCCGACCATCGACGTAGTCGTTGACCTGACCGTCACTTTTATCAGCGGGAACGATTTCGCGGTGACTGCGGATAACCTGAACCTGGAACTGGGCGCCGGCGAATACTGGATCGGCGTGACCCCCGATATCAGCAACGGCGCCGACTACGGAGTCCACCTGGCCAGCTATACCTATGTCGGGGATGCCACCGCAACCCTCGGCCTTTGGGGCGATCCGGCGTGGCAGACCCCGAACCCGGGCTTCGACGCCGCCGTGCTCATCATGGGCGACGCTCCTGTGGCCGTCGAAGGACTCTCTTGGGGCTCAGTGAAAGCTCTGTACCGTTAAATGCTGAAGACGCCGGCCGGCCCTTTACCGGGCCGGCCGGATCTTTTCACCCAAGGCAACAACAGGAGTCAAACGAATGAAGGCCAAGAAACCGATCATATTGGCCGCGCTTGCAGCGCTGATGCTGGTTTGTGCGGCTGCCCAGGGACAGGTTTCCGTGGAATATCTCGGCGCAGGCGCTGCCACCGCCATCTCTGCCGACGGCTCTGTGGTGGTCGGCAACTCCGATTGTGACTACGAAACCTTTCGGTGGACCAGCGAAACGGGAATCCAACTCCTTGGCCGGGCCACCGTACCCGTTCTCGGCACCGGGGCCGGTGGTCCTGATGTTTCGGACGATGGCCAGTTCGTCTCCGCTTCGATTCTCGGCAGGGACGAAACCTACATGACGCCCGGCCGCTGGTCCGCGGACTCCGGCTGGGAAGAGACCATGCCCCCTACGCCCCCCGATGGTGGTCTCATGGACAATGCGTACGGTTCGGCCTGGGGCATTTCCGGTGATGGCTCCACCGTCGTGGGACTCTACTGGCGTCCCGGCCAGCCCGGCGGCTCTGCCCACGCCCTGTCCTGGACCCTCGAAGGTGGACCTGTCGATCTGGGCGGTACCGTTGGCAATAGCCGCGCCAACGATTGCAACGCCGACGGCAGCGTCGTTGTGGGCTGGGACGAAGCCCCTTTCGGCTACTGGATGCCCACAATCTGGGAAGATGATGTTCTGACCCACCTGACAGAAACCGAGGCCTGGTGCATGGCCGATGCCGTTACTCCCGATGGTAACATTATCGTCGGTTCATCGGCGGCTCCCGAAGAAGGTGCTTTGCGCGAGGCGGCCGTCTGGTACCGCAACGGCGACACCTGGGATGAGCTCATTCTCGGCACCCTGCCTGGCACCATCATTCCCTTCGGAAATGCCCTGGCTCGTGACGTGTCCGATGACGGCAGTATCATCGTGGGTTACAACGCCTGGAATCCTGGCTATTCAGTCGGCTTCATCTGGACCCCCGCGACCGGAATGATGGACGTGATGGATTACCTGACCGATCACGGCGTCACTTTTGACCCCTCACTGTTCATTGTGTCTTTGAACGGGATTTCCAGCGACGGACGCCACATATGCGGTATCGCCATGCAATGGGATCCTCCCAACCTATATGAAAGTTTCATCATCCACCTTGAAGGTCCGACCGCAGTTTCGGAAACCCCCGTCGCCCTTCAGTTGGGCTCGAACTACCCCAACCCCTTCAATCCGCAGACCACCATTCCGGTGATCATGGATCAGGATGGCCGCGCCAGTCTGGATATCTACGACACGGCGGGACGGTTGGTCCGCACCCTGCACACCGGGATGTTGAACGAGGGCCGCCACGAATTCATCTGGAATGGACGGGACTTCCAGGGCAATATGGTGCCCAGCGGAACCTATTTCTCCCGGATCACCGACGGTTCCGGTAGAAGTCTCAGCCAGCGCATGGCGTTGGTAAAATGAGTTCGATCTGATGCCGGGCGTGGTTTGCAGAAACATTGAAATGTTACACGGAGGGTTCCAGGTCCATGCGGTCGCGCCGTCAATTCTTACTGCTTATCCTGATCCTGACGGCAACAACGGTCAGGGCGG